>JAGSPQ010000484.1 GCA_018262385.1 Myxococcaceae bacterium
AGCCCTTTCCGCCGCGGGACAGGCCGCTGCTGTAGAGGGTCACCGTCTGGCGAAGCTCTCCGTCCGGACACTCGTCGAGCCACAGCCCGTAACGCAGCCCGGTTCGCAGGCAGGTCTGGGTCGTGACGATCAACAGCGCGACGGCCAGCAGGCCGCCCAGGATGATCCATTTCTTCATTGGGTACTTCCCCCGTTTCTCGGGCGAGAGCCTAGGCACGACACCCGCAACATCCGTGAAGTTCCGTCACCGCGACTGGCGCAGCGCCCAGCGGGTGACCGCATCCTCGAGCTGCTGGGCCGCGCGCTCGGGCTCGACCTGGGCGCCCTTGCCGACCACCACCACCTCGTCGAACGCATCGCGAACGCCGCTCGAGCCGCCGAGCACCGCTCCGGCGAAGAGCACCACCCGCTTCTTCTGCATGTGGGCCAGCCGGCCGAGCGCGTAGGGGCCCTTGAAGTAGGCGCTCTGCAGGTCGAGCTGGCCTTCGCCGGTGATTACCAGGTCGCACTCGTTGACCTTCGCGAACAGCCCCAGCGCCTCGGAGATGACGTCGAACCCGCGCCGCAGCTGGGCGTGGCAGAAGGCGCGCAGCCCGAAGCCCAGCCCCCCCGCGGCGCCCGCGCCCGCTTCCTGCTCGTGGGCCTGGCCGGTGGCTTCTCTCGTCACCCGCGCCAGCTGCTCGAGCAGGTCGTCGAGCCGCTCGACGTCGTCCAGGTCGGCGCCCTTCTGCGGGCCGTAGATCCGCGCCGAGCCCTCTTCGCCCAGCAGCGGGTTGCGCACGTCGGTCAGCACCTCGAGCTGGACCTTCGCCAGCCGGGGGTCGAGCGCGCTGCAGTCGATCTTCGCCAGCCGCCCGAGGTGCCGGGGGCCGAGCGGCAGGTGGCCGCCCTTGTCGTCGAGAAAGGCGACTCCGAGCGCGGAGGCGGCGCCCACCCCTCCGTCGCAGGTCGCGCTGCCGCCAGCGCCGACGAGGATCCGGGTGGCGCCGGCGTCGAGGGCCGCGCGAATCAGCTCGCCGGTGCCGTAGGTGTGGGTCTTCATCGGATCCCGCTCGGACTGCTGCAGCAGCGACAGCCCCGAGGCGGCCGCCATCTCGATCACCGCGGTCTTCCCGGCGTCGATCAGGCCCCACCGCGCCTTCACCGGCCGGCCGATCGGGTCGGTGACGAAAGTGAAGCGCTCCTGGCCCTCGCCGGCGGCGAGCAGCACGTCGACGGTGCCCGCGCCGCCGTCGGCGATCGGCACCACGTTCAGCTCCGCCGTCTCGTGAACGCTCCGGAATCCCCGCATGATCGCCTGCGCCGCCTGGGCGGCGGTGAGGGTGCCCTTGAACTCCTGCGGGGCGATCAAGACCTTGGGGCTCAATGCAATCGTTCTCCGAGGCCGCGAGTATAAGCAGTGAACGATGCGCTTCTTGCTCAATCTGCTGTGGGCGATCCTGGGTGGCGGGCTGATTACCGCGATCGAGTACGCGCTGGCGGGGCTGGTGTGCTGCCTCACCATCGTCGGGATCCCGTTCGGGCTTCAGTGCTTCAAGCTCGCCGGCCTGGCGCTGTTTCCGTTCGGCAAGGACTTCAGCGGGGAAGGGAAGGGCGCGGTCAGCTTCGTCTTCAACGTCTTCTGGCTGGTGTTCGCGGGGATCTGGATCTTCCTCACCCACCTCGCGCTCGGGCTGTCGCTGGCGGTGACGATCATCGGGATCCCGTTCGCCTACCAGCACCTGAAGCTGGGGATGCTCGCGCTGGCGCCGTTCGGCACCCGCATCTGGAACAAGCCCTAAGGCTTGGCGGTGGCGACCTCGAGCCTGGCCTTCGGGCCCGGCCAGATGATCAGCGAGGTGCCGACCCGCATCCGCTTCGCGCCGCGCTCGAGCACCTCGTTCCAGTTCTTCAGGTCGGTGATGCTGCAGTCGAAGCGCTGGCTGATGCTCCACAGGGTGTCGCCGCTGGCCACTCCGTAGGCGACCCGGGTCTTCGCGCCGACCTTCTCGATCGCCACCGTGCCCTGGGCCACGCTCCTGGCGGTGCCGGCCCCGGCGGGCACCTCGTCTTCCGGGCGCACCGCGGCGATCGTCTTGCGGGCGTGGGCCACCTGCCGCTCGAAGCTCGGGTCGGCCTTGCCGGACTTCAGCGCGCGCGCGCTGGGAGTGGGGATGATCAGCTCGGAGTTGACCCGCAGGCTCTTGGCCGACTTGAGCCCGTTCATCTTCAAGATCGCCTCGGGCGCCGAGTGCCAGGTGCGCGCGATCGCCGACAGGGTGTCGCCCTTCTTCACCTTGTGGAAGACGAAGTTCAGCCGCTCGCCGGGGGTGAATTTGGCGAAGTTCTCCGCGAACAGCGCCGCCGAGACCTTCGGGATCCGGACCAGGTACGGCTCGGTCTCGGTCGCCGGCGGAGTGCACCACCGCTTCAGCTCCGGGTTGTAGAGGGCGAGCTCCTCGAGGGTGATGTTGGCGGCGCGGGCCAGCACGTCGAGGTCGACCTGCGAGGTCAGCTTCACCTCGTCGAACTCCAGCGGCGCCTCGTACTGGAACTCGTCCTGCGAGAAGCCGAACGCCTCGGGGTGCTTGGCGACCAGCGCGCAGGCGATCAGCTTCGGCACGTAGTGTTTGGTTTCCTTGGCGAAGCCCCGCTTGGACTCCGACAGCTGCCAGAAGTCGGTGGTCTTCTGGGCGGCGATCATCCGCCGGACCCGGTTGCCGCCGGTGTTGTAGCCGGCCCAGGCCAGGTACCAGTGGCCGAGGTCGCGGTGGAGGTGGCCGAGGAAGCGCCCGGCCGCCCAGGTCGACTTCACGAAGTCGCGCCGCTCGTCGACCCAGAAGTCGTTGCGCAGGTTGTAGTCCCTTGCAGTGCCGGCGATGAACTGCCACGGCCCGACCGCCGCGGCCCACGACTTGGCCTGGGTGTTGAAGCCCGACTCGATCATCGACAGGTAGACCAGGTCCCGCGGCAGCCCCTGGCTCTCGAGGATCGGCTGCATCACTGGCACGTACCGGCTGGAGCGCGACATCCACCGGCGGAACCACTTGCGGCCCGAGCCCTGGAAGAAGTGGATGTACTGCACCACCAGCGGCTGCATCTCGACCGGGATGTCGTAGCGGCCCTTGACCGAGTTGACGTCGAAGTTGGCGAGGTCGGTGACCGGGGCCAGCTCGAAGGGCAGCTCTTCTCCGAAGGCGTCGGCTTCGTCGAGCGCGCACTCGAGGTGCTGACGAACGGCGCTGCCGTAGCCGAGGTGGCGCAGGTTGAGCCGCAGGGCGAGGTCGCTCTTCGGCGCCGGCTCGATCGCCTTGTCCTCCAGGGCCCGCATCTCTTCGAGCTCGGACGTCGGCGGCTCGTCGGAGTCGGGAGCGGCCGCCTCGGCGGGCGGCACCCCCGGCACCTCGGCCTGGACGACCGCCATCCCCGTGGGGGGAGGAGGCATCGGCAGGTCGAGTCCTGCCAGCAGCAGAGCGAGGGGAAAGAGCAATTGCGGACCAAGTATGGACGCGGCGACCGAGTCGTCAAACCGCGGCCCGATGAAATAATCCCGCTCCTACTTCGGGGCCTTTGTGGGCTTCCCCGGCGCCTTTTTTGCGCCCGGAGGAGGCGGCTGCCCGTGACCCGGCCCGAGGATCTTCGCCACGTAGGCGTCGAAGACGAAGTGGGGCGAGTTCTCGGCGTCGTGGCACCCGAGGCAGTCCTTCGCCTCGTTGCCCTTGCCGATGCTGTCGTTCGAGGCGTCCTCGACGTGGGCGGCGCCCGGCCCGTGGCATGACTCGCAGCCGACGTGGTCGCGGCCGGCGACCCGATCGATCCGGCAGGTGCCGCCCGGCTGCTGCCAGCCGGTGACGTGGCAGCCGACGCAGTCGAGGTGGTGGTGCTTGCCGATCCTGTCGAGCGTCCCGTAGGCCTCGTGGTGCTTCGACGCCTGCCAGACGGGGAAGGCCTCTTCGTGGCAGTCGAGGCAGGCGGCGCTGCCGACGTAGCCCGACTGGCCCTTCTCGGGCGCCGGGCAGTCCTTGCCGTGCTCCTTCGCGTAGTTCAGGTTGATCTGCCCGACGTCGCGGTCGTAGGCGGTGACCAGCTCCACCGCCGCGGGCAGCTCGGGGAAGGTGGCCTCGATCGGGATGAAGCGGGCGGTGAACACGTTCTTCCCCTTCGGCTCGGGCACCGGAGCGGCCGCCAGCGCCGCGCGCCGCAAGATCACCTCTTCCAGCTTGGCCTTGCGCAGCAGCTTCAGCGGCTCGGCCAGCATCGGCTCGTTCACCTGGGCCCGCAGCAGCTCGATTCGCTGGTCGAGGGCGCTCAGCTCGCGCTCGGTGTCCGCCGGGCCGCGCAGCAGCTCGAACCGCTCGTCGGGGTCGGCCTGGGTCAGCTCGAGGGAAAGGAGGGTGCGGCCCTTGCTCTGCAGCTGGGCCGCGGGCGTCGTGCCCCGCAGCAGCCG
>JAGSPQ010000485.1 GCA_018262385.1 Myxococcaceae bacterium
CCGGGCCGAGCTGTCGCGGGCACAGAAGGTCCAGCTCGATCTTCCGCTCGACGCGCTGCCGGGGGCTCCCTACCGGCGCATCGACGCGCTGTTCCTCAGCTCTCCGCAGGACGTGACCGTGCTGAAGCTGCTGGCCCGGCCCGACACCGAGGCCTCGAGCTACCAGCGCGGCTTCGAGCTGATGGCGGTGCACGCTCCGACCGCCCCGCACGCCTACGGCCGGCACACGATCTCGCTCGCGCCCGAGAGCCCGGGCACCCTCGCCGACCTCGCGCTGAAGCTCGATCGGCTCGAGGGGGATCTGCGGCCCGACGGCCAGCTCCGGGCGAAGGGAAAGGCGCGCTTCACCTGGCAGCCCGAGGAGCTCGGCGGCCTGTCCGACCCCTGGTACTCCGACGGCTACGCGTGGGCGAAGGGGCGATCGACGCTGGTCGCTCCGCCGTTCGTGGGCAGCACGCTGACCCGCGAGCAGATCTGGGAAGCGATCTGGGAACGCTTCCACGTCGGGCGCAACGTGCAGCTCAGCTCGGCGCGGACGATCTTCGTCAAGCCGTACCGCTTCACCGAGCGCCGCGAGGCCCAGGAGTGGATCGCCGACGGCTGGAAGAAGACCCCGTTCACCGACGCGCGCAAGGCGCTGCTGCCGTCGGTGGTGGGCTCTTTCCTCGGCGACAAAGTGGACGGCGACGTGGTCCACCTCGAGCGGCCGGCGGGCGCGCGCACCCTCCACGTCTCGCTCTACCCGTCCGACCTCGTCCTGGTGTGGTTCGAGCAGCAGTCGGGCCCGTCGACGATGTTCGAGCTGGCGCAGTCGCAGTCGGCGCTCGCGCTGGGCGATCAGCTCGACCAGGTGCCGGAGCTCACCGCCCTGAGCGCCTGGCTCGAGCCGATCGGGCTCGATCGCTGGCTGACCTACGGCGCCTACCGGGTGAACCGGGCGCACAGCACGATGGTCGACGAGTCGCGCTCGATCCTCGGGCTGTTCCACGCGGTGGCGGCCGGGGTCCCTCCGACGCTTTCGCACCTGCCCTCGCCCGCCGCGATCGAGGCCCGCGAGGTGCGCAAGGTCGGCGAGTCCGAGCACTGGCTCACCCCCACCGGCGGCGCCCGCCTGCAGCTCGAGCTGGAGGACCAGACCCAGCCGCCGCCCCTGAACGAAGACTTCGCCCTCTTCCTGCTCACCACCGGCCAGCGCTACTCGGCGTTCGAGATCACCCGCCGGATGGGAGTGCTCGAGCGGAAGTCGCGCCTGAGCCGCTGGGAGTCGCTGCGCTCGAGCAGCGTCCGCGGCGACGTGATGCTCTTCACCAACTCGCTCTGGTACGCGCGGGTCAGCGACGATCCCGAGCTCAACGCGCGCTATGCCGCCTGGAAGGGCATCCACCACATGGACGAGGCGGTCGAGGCGCTGCGCAGCCAGACCACCGAGATCGACGAGTACCGCAAGGAACGCTTCGAGGGGATGGTCTCGGTGCTGGTGTTCGTCTTCCTGCCGGTGACGATCGTGTGCGGGTTCTTCTCCGGAGCGCAGTTCAACGAGATGGACATGAACGTCGGCATCCCCGGCACCACCGGGGGCTGGAAGATCTTCCTCGCCTACACCGTGATCTTCACCATCGTGGTCTTCGGCGCGGTGGTCGGCGGCAAGCTGCTGTCCTGGCGACGGCGCTGACTAGCCGACCTGGGAGGCGTCATTCCCGGGTACCCCGAGGCAGCCCCGCGGGTCACCGTCGTTCACCTGCGCACCCAGTGGCCGGCCGCCGCGGCGATGAAGCCCAACAGCTCGGGCCTCGCGCCCAACGATCCGAGCGCAGTGGTGAGGGGCGCCAGGGTCGTCGAGCTCCCGAACACGGTCGACCACAACACCAGCCTGCTCTACGTGGCGCGAGAGCTGGTCGCCGGGCGGTTGTGACGCCACAGCCTCGACCTCAAGTTGCCGCGCTGGGCTTCAGGGGCGCAGGCGGGGAGGCCGAGGATTCTCCGGGCGAGCGCGGGCGAGCGGATGAGGGCGAGGACGCGATGTGTGCCACCGCAGGAGCAGTCGAAGACGTCGATGCCCCAGGTCCTGCGGAGCAGCTGGGCCCAGTCGAGGCGGGGGCGAGGTGGAGCGGCGAGGCGGGCACGAGTCGGTCTGGGTCTCGTTCCTCGGCATCAACGAATTCTCGGGCGCCGTCGGCTTGGCCGGCGTGGACGTCGATCGAGCGCGCGAGCGCCTCTGCCGTGCCCTCCACACTCGGCAAGCGTCTCCGGCGAGAGGTGTGCGGCCAGCCCGTCGATCTCCTTCATCTCTTTCCGGAAGGCTTCGTGGGCGAGGCCCATCGCCGGCGCCGACGCGGTCAGGCTTCTTGAAGGCGTCGAACCCTTCGCCGACCTTCTCTTTGAACGAGGGCTCCACCCGGAAGGGCGGGTGACGGCCACCATCGACGCGAAGGGGAACCGCGCGACGATGAGGTACGAACGGGGCCGAACGTGGGCCTGGGGCCCGCGGATCGCTAAGGGAGAAACGCGACGCGGCCGTAGCCGGGCAGCGTCGTCGACGACGGGCTGCCGACGCACTGGCGGATCATCGTGGTGAGGTGGGCGACCGCGACGCTGCCGCCCGGCGTGGCGGCGATCACTGCTTCCTTCGGGTACCAGGACGCGAATGCGGGCGTGCCACTGCAGCCGCTGAGCGGCTTCGGGTCGAGCGCGGTGTTCATCGCATTGGTGTTGTCGACCAGCACCTCGCCCCAGCTCGCGACGTTGAGGCAGTTGGACGCGCAGGCCTTCACCTTCACGTCGAGCGACTGGGTGGCGACCAGCGCCCGCGTCCCGCCGGCCTCGATCAGCGCGAGGCCTTCGGCGCCGTCGCCTTCGACGCCGTAGATCATCCCCGCCCAGGACGCGGCGGTCATGCAGTTGCTCGCGCATTCCCAGACGAGCAGCTTGCGGTCTTGCGCCTTCACCGCGGCCGGCTGGCCCGAAGCGGCGGTGCCCTGGTTGTAGACGAGGGTGATCCGGCCGGCGGCGCTGACGCTGATCGCGGTGGCCGGGTAGGCGTCGTGAACGAACAGCGGCGCCGATTCCGTCCAGCTCGTCGCCTGGGTGCAGTTGCTGGCGCAGGTCCGGTAGACCAGCGACTCGTTGTTGTCGTGCGCCACCATGTGCAGCGTCGTGCCCTGGGCGGCCATCGCCGAACGGGAGCCGTTGGGCCGGATCTGCCCCATCGACCAGTTCGCCACCTGGGTGCAGTTGGAGGCGCAGGTCGCCAGCTCGATGCCGCTGTTCTTCATGATGGCCGACAGGCGGTTGTTCGCGTCGATCACCAGCGGGTAGCCGCGCCACTCGGATCGCCCACCGACCACGGTGGTGATGTTCGTCTTGGCCCAGCCGGCGAGGGTGGTGCAGTTGCTCGCGCACGTCGCGTACATGGTCTCGTAGTAGTTGACCGACGAGGTCCAGAGCTCGAAGAGGACGTGGAGCCGCCCGTCGGTGCCTGCGACGAGGCGCGCGTGGTCCGTCTGCGGGGTGCCCGACTCGATCACGAGCCGCGTCCAGGCCGAGGCCAGCTGGCAGTTCTGCTTGCACTGGGCGTAGGTGACCACCGAGGGGTTGAGGCCCGAGGTGTAGATGAGGTGCACGGTGCCGTCGGCCGTCGCGGTGATCGCAGGGTAGGAGAAGCCGATGTCGGTGATGGTGAAGACGCCTGAGGGCGCGCCGCCCCCCGCGCCGCCGCCGGTCGCGCTGCCGCCGCCGGTCGCGCTGCCGCCGCCGGTCGCGCTGCCGCCTCCTGCCGCGCTGCCGCCTCCTGCCGCGCTGCCGCCTCCGGCCGCGCTGCCGCCTCCGGCCGCGCTGCCGCCTCCTGCGCCCGTCGAGCCGTTGCCGCTGCAGCCGATGAGGATGAAGCCAAGCCCGACCAGCAGGGTGGAGCGTCCAATCATGGGTGACGATTCCGGGTGAGAGACGGCCCTCATCTATAGCTCAGGAGCTGTTGTTTTCGCTGAAGTTCACCAGCCGCTTTCCCGTGAGGTAGCCCTGAATGGAGACGATCATCGAAAAGCCCGGGCCAGCGATCCAGACGACCGCGACCGTTTCTCCTCGGAGCGGAGGCGAAACGATCGCGCGTACCGCGATCGAGATCCCACGATTCTCGGAGATCGCTTCCAGACAACCTGCTGCCGCGGCGCGCGGTCGCGCAGGAAGTGCTTCGTGGGGCTGACGCGCGAGGCCGAGTTGCTCGCGCCGCATCGGAACAAGCGCGTCCTCAGGCCCTACGTGCGCGACGGCGCGATCATCCCGACAAGGTGGACGTGATGTGGGGCACCGACGCGAACTGCACCCTGACTCTCGAGGATGGCCAGGTGCCGGTGTTCGCGGCGATCGACCCCTTCCTCATGTCCGCCGGGCTATCGGGCGCAGCCGATGGTAGGCAACCGCTGCG
>JAGSPQ010000486.1 GCA_018262385.1 Myxococcaceae bacterium
AGACCTTCCGGCGGCCGAAGGCACGCCCTCCGCCCCGCTCGTCGTCCTTGCCTTCTCCGCGGGGGCCGCGATCGTCCTTGTCGCCGCCCCGGCCTCCGGTCTTTCCTTCAGATCGTTCACGCATGGTTACTCGTCTCCCTGATCGTCGAATCCGCCGTCGAAGCCACCTTCGTCGCCGCGGAAGGAATCACGCTCGGCACCACCGAGCGGCTTGTTGTCGTCGACATCGCCCGCGAGCTTCACGTCCTCGAGCACCGGGCGGGTCTCGGGGTCGACTTCTCCCTTCAGGCGCTTGGACATCCAGCGGCTGACCTCGTCGATGTTGCGCAGGTTGCGCTCGACTTCCGACACCAGGCCCGACGGCCCGAGGTAGCTGGCGTGCACGTAGACCGCTCGGGGCTGCTTGGCGATCGGGTACATCGTCTTCTTCTTGCCCCAGATCGTGAAGCGGATGAGCTTGCCGCCGTCCCGGTTGACGATTCCGCGGACGCGCTCTTTGAGCTTGTCCACGTTGTCATCGGTGACGTCCGGCTTGATCAGAAAAACCGTCTCGTACTCGCGGAGCATTGCTTTGCCCGCCGTACTGGTCGCTGCTGCTTCTGCCATTTGTTTCTCCCCATGGGAAATGCCCTCGAGCAACGCGCTCGGGAGCGGGGAAGCGGTTTGGCTGGGTAGCTAAACCGGGGGTGGGAAACTGCGCGCCCACCGACCCTCGCGCCTTACTGCAACCACCATCAGAGCTTCCTCACGGTGGGCCGGGGGCTCTTATGGGAGTGGCCAAGCTTCCGTCAAGCGTGCTATCGGCCGCAGCGCTTTCCGCGCACCCCATTCCTCACCGAAGGAGAAACGCCCGCGATGCGGTCTTTGCGTTTGTCGTGGCTGTTGCTGCTGGTTACCGCCGCACGCGCCTTCGCGCAGCAGTCAGATGGGGGGCCGGTGGTGGCTCCGCGTTCGTCGAACCCTGCCGGGGCCGATGATCCGGCCGAGCTGGTCCGTGAGATGGGGATCAACGACGGCGGGCTGGAGGCGGGCGACGACGCCGGCACTCCCGCGGTGCTGGCCGAGGTGGTGCTGCCTCCGGCCGACGCCGGCTCGGTGCTGATCGAGGACGACGTCTCGGGCCGCATCGGGGCCTCGCTGCGCGTCTCCTACCAGCGCACCTCGACCTTTCCGGCCGACGACATGGGGACCAAGGTGGTCAACAACCCGTTCGAGACCCGGCTGCGGGTGAACCCCGAGGTTCACTTCCGCGGGTTCGGGTTCGCCGCCGAGGCCGACACCGCCGCCGGCGCGATCTTCGGGCTGCCCCCCGACGGGCTCTTCGCCGCGCGCACCTCGCACCCGCCGTTCAACGCGCTCGAGCTGCGGCAGCTGTACGTCGAGTACAAGTGGAAGACCGGGATCTTCCGCGCCGGGCAGCAGTTCTCGCACTGGGGCCTGGGGATCCTCGCCAACGCCGGGGGCAGAGATGCCGAGGCGGGCGACTTCGGCCAGCAGCACTTCGGCAGCCTGTCCTACCGGGCGATGCTCGCCGGCCGGCCGCTGTTCAACCTCGGCGGCCGGTTCCGCGCGATCGAGACGATCCTCGCCGCCGACCTGGTGGTGCGCGACAACACCGCCGAGCTGTCGAAGGGGGACGAGGCGTTTCAGGGGGTGTTCGCGCTGCGCTTCAACGTCGACCCCGATCACAACTTCGGGATCTACGCGGTCTACCGGCGCCAGCGGGCGCGCGAGGTGACCGACGGCGCGCGCGCCACCGACGTGGTGGCGATCGACTTCGCCGGCCGCTGGCAGTTCCTGCGCACCGACTTCCGGGTGCTGACCGTCGGCTTCGAGATCGCCGGGATCACCGGCACCACCACCCAGGGCCGCAACGACGTCGCCCCGCAGCTCGACGTGCGGCAGCTGGGCGCGGCGGCGAAGCTGTCGTACCGGCGCGGCCGGATGCAGTTCTACCTCGACGGCGGCTACGCCTCGGGCGATCACAACCCGGGCGACGATCGCAACGAGAGCTTCCGCTTCGACCGCGACTTCAAGGTCGGGCTGGTGCTGTTCGACGAGGTGATCGGGTGGCAGTCGGCGCGCTCGTCCTTCCGCGCGGCCGACCCCGGCCTGCTGGGCGAGCCTCCCGAAGGCGTCGAGCTGGCTCCCAGCGGCGGCGCGGTCAATTCCGCCTGGTACGTCTTCCCCCGGGTGCGCTTTGGCATCCGCGAGTGGCTCGACGTCTACGGCGGGCCGCTGTTCGCGATGTCGACCGCGCGGCTGACCGACCCGTTCAACAGCCGAATCGGCGGCGGCACCCCGATCAACTACCTCGGCGGCTCGCCCGGAAACTACCTCGGCACCGAGCTCGACCTCGGCGCCCAGGCGCGGTGGAAGCCGATCGAGATGCTGCTGCTCAGCCTGACCTTCGAAGGCGGCCTGCTGCTGCCGGGCGACGCGTTCCGGACGGCGGCGGGCGGAGTGATGGGTCCGGTCGGCGTCGCACGCTTGCGCCTGGCGGCCAGTCTTTGATTTCTACCTGCATGGAGATGACATGAACCAACCAGCAAAGCAGGTGGGCGCAGTTCAGCTGAGGATCGTGCTGGGGCTGATCGCCGCCGTGGCCGCCGTCGGGTGCACCTCTCCGGAAGGCAAGGGCCTGCGCCCGACCCAGGAAGGCACCGGCTCGAAGGTCCGCTTCGACATGTTCCACCGGCCGCTGCCGGACATCCCGCTGCCCAACGATCTGGCGACCCGCTACGACCCCAGCTCGCCGTCGAAGCGGCGGGTCAACGCCAGCCTGATGGCCTCGACCGAGTGGGAAAAGACGACCCGCGCCGACATCGACGCGCTCGACGGCTGGAGCACCTACGGCGCGGTCACCGTCGCCTTCGACAAGCCGCTCGACGTCGAGCAGATCTACGCCCGCCACGTCGGCGACGACTACGATCCCCGCGACGACGCGGTCTACGTGATCGACATCAGCCCCGACTCGCCCGACTACTGCGAGGCGGTGCCGCTGGACATGGGCGAAGGGAACTTCCCCCTCACCCTCGAGCGCCGCGACTACTTCCCCAACGACGTCCACAACACCGCTCAGCAGCTGGTGTTCGAGGAGTTCGAGGAAGATGCCAACGGCAACGGCGTGCTCGATCCGGGGGAAGACCTCGACATGGACGGGGTGCTCGATCACCCCAACTACCGTCACCCGGACTCCAACCCGTTCGACGTGATGAGCTTCTACGAGCGCGAGACCAACACCCTGATCATGAAGCCGGTGATGCCGATGCGGGAGAACACCACCTACGCGGCGGTGATCACCCGGCGGCTGCTCGACGAGGACGGGCGGCCGGTGCGCTCGCCGTTCGAGTACATCAACCACACCGCCCAGACCAAACAGCTCGCGCCGCTCCAGGCGTGCCTGGGCAAGTACAACCTCGGCCTCGACGACCTCGCGTTCACCTGGCCGTTCACCACCCAGAGCATCAGCCGCGACTTCAAGACGGTGCGCGATGGCCTGTACGGCCTGGGGCCGATGTCCCGGCTGGCCGAGGAGTTTCCGGGCAACATCAAGAACCTGCTCAGCGTGCGGCTGCCGACCGCCGGCGGCGCCGACGAGCTGCGCCCGGTCAACGTGAAGATCGTCCCCGGCGACTACTTCTGGAGGACCGCCAAGGACCTGATCGCCGCTCAGGCCGGCGGCAAGATCTCGGCCGCCAACCAGCAGGTGCTCGAGGGCCACAAGTTCATCGACTTCCACGTGGCGTTCACCTTCGAGTCGCCCCAGCTGTTCCCCCGCTGCGCCACTCCCGAGGGCCAGGATGCCGAGTGCCCCTCGAAGGACAAGCCTGAGAACGCGAACAACAAGGTGCTGCCGCTGGAGAAGCAGACCTGGAAGATCGACCCTCTCACCGGCGAGGCGTTCACCCGCAGCGAGACCGTCACCGTCTGGTTGACGGTGCCGAAGTTCCGCAAGGGCCCCGCACCGGTGGTGATCCTCGGCCACGGCTACACCGGCACCAAGCTCGACCCGCTGTTCTACGGCGGCTTCTTCGCCCGCCAGGGGCTGGCGAGCATCGGGATGGAGAACGTCAGCCACGGCGTCGGGCTGCCGCCGGCCGATCTGGAGGTCGCCAAGGCGTTGTTTGTCGCGCCCGGGCTCGAGCCGTTCTTCAACGCGCTGGTCCTCAACCACCGCGCCACCGATCAGGACGGCGACGGGGTGGCCGACTCGGGCGCCGACTTCTGGACCAGCCTGATCTTCCACACCCGCGACGTCGTGCGGCAGACCGCGGTCGACTACATGCAGTTGGTCCGGATCCTGCGCAGCTTCGATGGCTCGCGGAAGTGGGGCGACGCCAACAAGAGCAACAAAGAAGGGCTGGCCGGCGACTTCAACGGCGATGGAGTGGTCGACGTCGGCGGCTC
>JAGSPQ010000487.1 GCA_018262385.1 Myxococcaceae bacterium
CTGGCCTTGAGCTCGGCCAGCGGCTCGTCGAAGGAGACGTTGCGGAACTTCACCTCGGCAGTCAGCCCGTGCTCGACCACGAACTGCCGCACCCGCGCGCTGCCGGGGTCGACGAGTCGGTGGAACAGCTGGAACGGCATCAGCGCCTGGAAGCGAGCGCGAACCGGACCTGGGCCTTCTTCAGCACTTCCCGCTGCGCCTCGTAGGCGGGCAGCGAGGGCGAAATCTCGAGCAGCTTCGCCTCGGCGTCGGTGACCGCCTTCTGGGCGGCCGGCACGTCGATGCCCTCGAGCGGCTCGGCGAGATCCGCCAGCACCCGCACCACGTCGTCGGCGACTTCGCAGAAGCCGCCCGCGACGAAGAACTTCTTCTCGACGCCGCCGCCCTCTTTGACCGTCAACAGCCCGGGCTGGAGCACCGCCAGGTACGCGGCGTGGCCGGGACGAACGCCGAACAACCCGTCGGCTCCCGGCGCGATCACCTCGTCGGCGTCGACCTGAACCAGGCGCCGCTCGGGAGTGACGACTTCGACCTTGAGCGCCATCGCCTTACGCCTGCGCCGCCATCTTCTTGGCCTTCTCGAGCACCATGTCGATTCCGCCGACCATGTAGAACGCCTGCTCGGGCAGCTCGTCGTGCTTCCCGTCGGCGATTTCCTTGAAGCCGCGAATCGTCTCTTGCAGCGAGACGGCCTGGCCCGGGGTGCCGGTGAAGACTTCGGCGACGAAGAACGGCTGCGAGAGGAACCGCTGCATCTTGCGCGCGCGCGAGACGACCAGCTTGTCGTCGTCCGACAGCTCGTCCATGCCGAGGATCGCGATGATGTCCTGCAGCTCCTTGTAGCGCTGGAGGATGCCCTGGACGCGGCGGGCCACGCCGTAGTGCTCGGGCCCGAGGACCTGCGGATCCAGAATGCGGGAGGTCGAGTCGAGCGGGTCGACGGCGGGGAAGATCGCCAGCTCGGCGATCGACCGGTTGAGCACCACCGTACCGTCGAGGTGGGCGAAGGTCGTCGCCGGCGCCGGGTCGGTCAAGTCGTCGGCGGGCACGTAGACGGCCTGCACCGAGGTGATCGAGCCCTTGCTGGTGGTGGTGATCCGCTCCTGCAGCATGCCCATCTCGGTCGCCAGCGTGGGCTGGTAGCCGACCGCGGAAGGAATGCGGCCCAGCAGCGCGGAGACTTCCGAGCCGGCCTGGGTGAACCGGAAGACGTTGTCGACGAAGAGGAGCACGTCCCGTCCTTCGTCATCGCGGAAGTACTCGGCCATCGAGAGCGCGGAGAGCGCGACGCGCTGGCGGGCTCCGGGCGGCTCGTTCATCTGGCCGTACACCAGCACCGCCTGCGAGGTGCCGGGGATGAGCTGCAGCTTCCCCTTCGCGTCGAGGATCGGGTGCTTCTTCGCGTCCTTCTGCACCTTGATCACGTCGCCTTCGATGAACTCGTAATAGAGGTCGTTGCCTTCGCGGGTTCGCTCGCCGACGCCGGCAAACACCGAGAAGCCGCCCTTCAAGATGGCCGCGTTGCGGATCAGCTCCATCAGCAGCACGGTCTTGCCGACGCCGGCTCCGCCGAAGAGGCCGATCTTGCCACCGCGGGTGAAGGGGCACAGCAGGTCGACGACCTTGATGCCGGTCTCGAACATCTGCACCTTCACGTCCTGCTCGGTGAACAGCGGCGGCTGGCGGTGAATCGGCAGGTACTTCTCGGCGGCGATCGGGCCCAGCTCGTCCACCGGCTCGCCAATCACGTTGAGGATCCGGCCGAGGGTCGCCTTGCCGACCGGCACCTGAATCGGCTTGCCGGTGTTCCGCACCGAGGTGCCACGGGCCAGGCCGTCGGTGGTGTCCATCGCGATGCAGCGCACCGTGTTCTCGCCCAGGTGCTGTGCGACCTCGACGGTGAGGTTCTCGGGCTGATCGTTGATGCCGGGGTTGGTGACCTTCAGCGCGGTGTAGACCTCAGGCAGGCCGCCCGGCGGAAACTCGACGTCGATGACAGGGCCCAGAACCTGAGTGATTCGGCCCGCGGTGGCAGTGGTGGCGATGGAAGTCATGGCGCGCGGCGTGTACCAGAACGACCAACGGGTGCAAGGGGAACGGCTGAATCCAGAAGCCGTTCTTCCCGGCGGCACTGCGGTGCCCAATCCCGGCAAACCGGGCGGGGCCGAGGCAGCCGAATGCGCGCGCTTGGCGCGAGGTCCCCGGGTGCGTTAACTGTCTGGCGCGATGGAGCTGCGCATACTCAAGCAGGAGGCCGGCGACCTGCTGGCCCGCGGAAAGTTTGCCCAGGCCGAGGTGCTCTATCGCCAGATGTTGCTGCTCCACCCGCGCGACGCCCAGCTGTGGGTGCGGCACGCCGAGGCGCTCAAGCGGCTGGCGCGCACTTCGGATGCGGTCGAGTCCTACCGGCGGGCGGCGGTGATGCTCTCGGAGGCGGGACACTTCCCCCGGGCGGTGGCGGCGCTCCGGCTCGCGCTCGAGCTCAAGGGGGATGACCTCGATCTGATCTCCGACCTGATTCGGATGGAGCGCAGGCGCAACCAGCGCGAGCCGCATTCGCTTTCCGGCCCCGCCCCGGTGCGGCGCAGCCTCACTCCGGTCGACCTGCTCGCGCTGCCGGTGCTCGACGCGCCGGTCACCAACCCGGGAATCACGATCGAGGTGCAGCCCGCGGCCGACCCGTGGCCCCAGGTGCGGCGGCTCTCCGACCGGGCGGTGGCGATCAACGCCGGGCCCGACGCGCGCTGGGTCATCATCGAGAGCCAGACCGAGCTGCGGGTGTCGTTCGCCGACAACCTCGTCGAATCCGACGACGACGACGAGCTGACGTGACCAACCTCAGGAAATCGGCTGGGCGGAAGTTCCTGCGCGATCGATGCTCCCTCCAACCGGGCTCTGGGGTTAAGTCCCCGTTCTTGATGCGCCTCTCGTTGCTGTTCGTCCTCGTCGCCTCCTCCGCGCTCGCCTCTGAGCAGCCGCTGGGCTTCACCGTCACCGGCCCCACCGTGGCGCCCGGAGCCCACGAGCTGCGGCTGACCACCACCCCGCGGTTCGGCCGCCCCGAGGAGTTCATCCGGATCGAGAGCCTGCTCGGCTTCGGTTACGGGCTGACTGCCACCCTCGAGACGCAGGTGTTGATCGCGATCGCGCTCGAGGCGTTCGGCCGCGATGGCCGCTCGGCGGAAGGCGGCGGCGAGGTGCGGCTGCGCTGGCACCCCCTCGACGGGCGGGCCCATTTCCTCGGGCTGAACCTGCTGGGCGCGGTGGGCCTCAGCCCGGATTCGGTGTCGTTCGAGGCGCGGCTGGGGGTGGAGAAGTGGCTGGGCGAGTTCCTGTTCGCGCTCAACGCCAACGTCGACTACCGGGTGCGCCGCGACGGCGCCGACGGACCCGAGCTGCACACCGAGCAGAGCGGCGGAGTCGTCTACCGGCTGCTGAACAACTTCACCACCGGCTTCGAGGTCCGCAGCCGGATCGGGTTCGAGCGCGGCGAGTACTACGGCGCGGCGATCTTCGCCGGCCCGGTGCTGGGGTGGAGAAACAAGACCGGCTGGATCTCGCTGGCGGCGCTGCCCCAGGTCGCGGCGGTGAAGGCCAGCTCGCAGGTCGGCAATGGAGAGGCGCTCGAGCTGCGCGACAACGAGCGGGTGGTGCTGCGGCTGCAGCTCGGCTTCGATCTGTAGGCGGCGTCCGGCTACGCCTCGACCTTCGGCTTCTCGGTGGCCTGCTTCTTCTCCTGCTCGGCCAGGTCCTGCTTCACCTTCTCCATGTCGAGCTTGGCGATCTGCTCGATGATGTTCTCCAGCGCCGGCGCCGGCAGCGCACCCGGCTCGGCGTAGAGCAGGATCCCGTCGCGGAAGATGGCGAGGGTGGGGATGCTGCGGACGTCGAAGGCGGCGGCCAACGACTGCTGCGCCTCGGTGTCGACCTTCCCGAACACCAGCTCGGGGTGCTTGGCGGCGGAGGCCTCGAAGATCGGCCCGAACGTCCGGCACGGCCCACACCAGGCGGCCCAGAAGTCGATCAGCAACGTGCCGCCCTTCTTCAGGTGCTCTTCGAAGTTGGCTTCGGTCAGCTCGATGGCGGAGGCCATGGGGAGGAGGTCCTTGGGGAGAGTTCCTCGTCACATAGCGCCGGCTCGGGCGCGGCGCATCCCCCAGCGCGACGTTGACCCTCTGCGTCAAGCCGTAGTATATAAAGTCTATCGGCTTGGTAGACAATTCATGAACGGCCTCTCCCAGAAATCGAAGTACGCCCTGCGCGCGCTGCAGCGGCTGGCCCGGGACCAGGGCCAGGGGCCGGTGCTGATCGTCGAGCTGGCGAAGCAGGAACAGATCCCGCGGAAGTTCCTCGAGTTCATCCTGCTGGCGCTGAAGAACCAGGGGCTGCTGGAGAGCAAGCGCGGCAA
>JAGSPQ010000488.1 GCA_018262385.1 Myxococcaceae bacterium
GAAGGCTACCGGGAGGCGTTCGCCGGTTTTGATCCGCAGAAAGTCGCTCGCTTCACTCCGCGCAAGATCACTCAGTTGCTGGCGAACCCGGGCCTCGTTCGCAATCGGCTCAAGGTCACGTCAGCGGTCTCCAACGCGAAGGCGTTCATTGAGATCCAGGACGAGCACGGCAGCTTCGACGACTTCATCTGGAGCTTCGTCGGCGGCAAACCGATCGTGAATCGATGGAAGACAACGGGGCAGCTTCCGCCGACGTCCCGGGAGTCGGACGCGCTCGGCAAGGAGCTGAAGCGGCGCGGCTTCAAGTTCGCCGGCTCGACGATCATGTACGCGCACCTGCAGGCGTGCGGCCTGGTGAACGACCACCTGGTCGGCTGCTGGAGATGGAAAGAAGTCCAGCGCCCAGCGCCGAGTTCGCGCCTCGATCGTCCTCACCGTTTCGCGTGACCCACGCCAGAGCCGAGCAGGCAGGCTCCGGGGTCGGGCAGTCAACGGCCTGGGCGCCACCCAGACGCTCGGGGCGAGCTCTGACGGTCACTCGCCGACGGTGACGTACCGGGAGTCGTCTTGCGCGAGCTTCTGGTCTTTCCACCCCGTCGGGCATTTGAGCGCCTCGAGCGCCTTCTTCCCTTCGTCTTCGAGGAAGTTGGAGTCCAGGTTCAGCGACCGCAGGTGCTTGAAGGCGCCGGCGTTCTTCGCCAGCTCGAACGCTCCCAGGTTGGTCATCGTGCCCATCGACAGGTCGAGCACCTCGAGCTGCTCGAGGATCTTCGAGGTGGCCAGCACCTCGCAGAGCCCGTCGGTGAACTCCGCGTTCATCAGCCCCAGGTGCTTCACTCTTCCCAGGCCCTTTCCCGAGAGGATCTGCTGCAGGTCCTTCACGCCGGCGTCGCCGTAGTAGTTGCTCGAGCCGAACCAGAGCACCAGCTTCTCGAGCGCCGGCAAGGTGCTCTTCGACACCGCGGCGAGGGTCTTCCGCGTCAGCCCGCACGTCTCGATCGTCAGCTCGCGGAGCTTCGGCAGCGCCAGCGGGGCCAGCGTGAACTCGCCGGAGTGCACGTAGAGCGACTCGAGCCCGGGAAACGCCTTCGAGATCGCCGACAGGTTTCCCACCGGGTGGTGCGCGAGATCGATGTCCTCGTCCGGCAGGTGGCCGATGCGCAGCCGCTTCAGCCGCGACGCCCAGCCTTGCTTCGCCGCTTCCTTCAGCACCGCGGGCGCGTCGTCTTCCTGAAACTCCCAGCGGAGGACCCCGAGCTGAAGCTCTTCCACCTTCGAGCAGACCGGCAGCGCGAACACCTGGCGCGCGAGCCCCACCGAATCGAACTCGGCGTTCATCCAGTCGCGGGTGTGATGCAGGTAGACCCGCTCGACGAAGCCCCAGCGCCAGCCGAAGGTCACCAGGTCCGCCTCGGGCAGCTTCAGCCCGGTGAGCAGCGCCGCCTCGCGCGCGAGCAGCTTCTTGTCTTTCGGCTTCTTCGACAGCGCGTGCTGAACTGCGATCAGCTCGCCGCGCGGATCCGCCGCTTCCGAGAGCGCATCGGCGAGCACGAGGTACGCGCTCTCGTCTTCCGGGCTCTGCTGCACCTTCAGCTCGAGCTTCGCGTCGATCTTCGTCTCCCCTGCTGCCGCAGGCGCTGCTCCCGTCCGCTGGTACCCCTTCTTCAGCTTCTCCTCGAGCTGCTTGTCGCGGCTCGTCTGGGCTCCCGAGGGATTGGCGAGCTTCTCGACCTTCGACTGGCCGGTGCTCCCGATGCGGCCCCAGCGGGTGGTGACGGTCTTTCCGTCGAGGCTGATCTCCCAGAACTTCGCCGACGTGCCGTCCTTGAATTCGAGCCGGGTCACCGGAGCAGGCGCGGCCTTCTCCTTCGGCGCGGCCACCGGCGCGAGGGCGGGAACGGGACCTCGTTTTTCCAGCGCGGCGATCACCTTCTTTCCCAGCACCATCCGCTCGCTGTTCGGCCTGTCTGCGTTCTTCGCCAGCCACGCGCGGATCACGTTCACGCCTTCCGGCCGGCCTGCCTTCTCGAGCCCGGCGAACACGACGGGGAAGTTCATCCAGGTGCGCTCGAGCCCGCCGACCAGATAGTCGTAGATGCGCGGATCTGCATCGGCCACGCGTGCGAGCAGGCCGAGCTCGTCCTTGAAGAGCCCCGGCAGCTTGTTCGGATCTTTTCCCATCAGCGCGAGGATTGGCCCGATCACGATCGGGTTGGGCGGCAGCGCGGCGAGCGCCCAGACCGCGTTGTGACCGTGCTCCTCGTGGCCGAGCAGCCCGACCATCACCTCGACGAAGCGGGGATCGAGCGCCGTCTCTCCATCGGTCGGAAAGCCGTAGAGGATCGCCATCGCGCGGCGCGTGTCCTCTTGCTTGCCCTTCTTGCGAAGCAGCGGCGCGTAGCGCTCGAACGCCACTTTCGGGTTCGCAGTGAAGAGCGCCCTCGCGCCCGCGGAGTAGACCTTGTAGTCGTCCGGATTCTTCGCCGGCCATTTCACCGGGTCTGCGGCATCGGCGAGCGCGGTGAGTGTCTTCGCGTCCGGCTCCGCTTCGAGCACTGCGCGCGCGGCGATGTCGCGAACGTCCCCGGTCCAGCTTCCACCGGCGACTTCGATCAGCCTCGCGCGACCCGGAGCGGACTTCGCCAGCACCGCCATCAACCACTTCAGATACTCGAGCCGCTTCACCAGGCCGGTCGTCGCCTCCTGGTACCGCTTGCTGTACGCGCGGCGATCCACCGACGGCAGCGCCTTCTGCTTCGCGTCGTCCAGCCACACCGCGACGCCCGCCGTCAGCGCGTCGGCTGAAAGCAGCTTCAGCAGCGCCGGCGTGCCTGCCTTCTCGGCGGCCTTCCCCGTCGCGGCGTTGAACGTGTGAGGCGCGCCCTGCATCAACTTCGCGAGTGCAGCGTCGGCGCTGGAGGTGCCGGTCGCAGGGGCAGGCAGCGGAGCGGGAAGGACGACGCCGAAGGTCTTCTCTGCCTGAGGAGCGGCCATTGCGCATGCTAGGCAAACGCCGGTTCGGCGCGGGGGGTTTCCTGGTTGGGACGCGCGGTGTTTGAAGTGCTCTGAGCAACGCGACAGGCGCACGATGCTCAAGGCCATCATCGGCGCCTGGCTGCTCTCGCCCTTCGCCGCCGTGGCGGACGTGATGCCGTTGTACGCCGCGATGCCGTCGCAGGTGGCGCTGCTTCACCGCCAGGGCGACTTCGGTGCTTACGCCCACGGCGGAATCAACGGCTTCGACTTTTGACTCGTCCAGCGAGAGCCATGCCGCCGACCCGCTGACAACGAAGACAGGAATTCCTGTCGACCCGCGCACGGAGTCGGATCAAGCCCAGTGGACGTTGATTTTCGCGGGAAGCTGCGCAAGTCCTCGCCAGCTCGGCCTGGGCTCACCGCACTTCTAACCTTCGCCGCCGGCTGCTTCAGGGAGAGACCTGAGTTCCTCGCTGATCCGTGAGCCGATGTCGTGGCTGTTGCCCCTCCAGGTCGGCGCATCGGCGTACTTCGCCGGTGGAGGAAGCTGCTCCTTGTGGGCCATGAGGTCCTCCCCCGGAGGTCCTTTCGGGACGATTATAGTTAATAAGTATAATCATGCCAAAAGGTCTGCCGGCCCCCCGGCCGCTCTTTGGGGAGCGGGGGGTGAGCGGGCCGGAAATTCCGCCGATTGGGAGGCGGGAGGCCCCGGTTCAGCCCAGCGCCTGGCAGTGGTCGACGTGCCACCCCGAGTTCCACCTGCGCCTGCCGCCAGCCTACGCTGGCCACCGTCCGTGCCCCTTCGCACTCCACCCGACCACCGCCCAGCGCCGAGTTCGCGCTTCGATCGACCAAACCGCTTGATGCCCCGGCTGACGGTCGTCGTGTTGGCGATCGTCGGGCAGGCCGCGGCCGCTGCGGGCACGGTGCTGCTGGTGCCCGAAGGAGGGCAGGCCCGTTCGCTGGCGCCGCAGATCGAGGCGCTGCTCAAGGGGGCCCATGTTCGCGCGCGGATCGCCGCCGAGTCCTCGCCCGCGGTCGCGTGCACCCGGAGCGCCGAGCGCGGCGCGTGCCTGGCCGAAGCTGGTCGCGGCGCGAAGGTTGATGCGGTGGCGGTCCTGACCGCGGCCGAGCTCCAGGGCCGGCTCGCGGTCTCGCTGCAGCTGGTCTCGACCGGCAGCGGAGCGGTGATCGCCGATGAGTCCTGGCGTGGCTCGGCCGCCGAGTTCGTCACGCTCGCTGCTGACCCGGTGAAGCGGGTGGCCGCGGCGGTCAAGCCCGCCCGGGCGCCCGGGAAAGCCGAGCCCAAACCGGTGGTGGCGAAACGGGTGGCCCCTGCGCCGCCGGCCCCGGCCCCGGCCGCTGCTCCGGCTCCGGCTCCGGGTTCTGCTGCGGCTCAGGGTTCCGCTTCGGCTC
>JAGSPQ010000489.1 GCA_018262385.1 Myxococcaceae bacterium
GCTTGACGATGTGGGCGCGGGTGGTGCTGACGCTGACTGCTTCGTGAATTCCCATCGCCGCGTCGAGCGCGAACAGGGTGGACCAGGCGGGGCTGCCGGCCTCGAGCGAAGCCGGGGTGGCCTTGAACCGGGCGCCGCGGGCGAGGAAGCCGGTCTCGTCGTCGAAGCGCTCCGAGCCGGCGAAGGGCTGGAAGAGATCTTCGTCCGCCACCGAGAGCCAGCCACCCCAGGGCCAGGCGGCGGGGTCGTGCCAGTCCTTGCGGGCGTAGAAGAGGCCGACGCCGTAGCCGCCCATCATCCACTTGTGGCTGGGGGCGCAGAGGAAGTCGGCGCCGAGCGAGGCGACGTTGAGCGGCACCTGGCCGAGGGCCTGGGCGGCGTTGATCGCCAGCTTCAGCCCGCGGATCTGGCAGAGCGCGGCGATCTGCGAGAGGTCGACCCGGTAGCCGCTGGAGTACTGCACCGCCGAGAGGGCGATCGCTCCGGTCACCGGGGTGAGCGCCGCCTCGATGTCCTCGATCGGGTAGCTGCCGTCGGGGCGCCGCTTGACCACCTTCAGGGTCAGCCCCCGGTGCAGCAGGGGCAGGGTGGTGGAGGGAAACTCG
The DNA here is from genome assembly GCA_018262385.1 of Myxococcaceae bacterium. Lineage (GTDB taxonomy): Bacteria > Myxococcota > Myxococcia > Myxococcales > Myxococcaceae > JAGSPQ01. The sequence continues at coordinate 606 of JAGSPQ010000489.1, forward strand.
CCTTCCAGGGTCAGCACCTCGGTGATGCCCTTGCTCTTCAGCAGGCTGGCGATTACCGAGAACCCCACCGATGTCGATGGCACGAACCCCACCGTGGAGGCGTCAGCGCCGATGAACCGGGCGACCCGTCCACGCAGCTTCTCTTTGAGCTCCAGCCATCTTCCGAACGACAGATCGCCGTTCTCGACCGTGTCCTTGAGGTGCTCTTCCACCGCCGCCGCGACCGGGAGCGCGAGCGGAGAGGAGGCCGCCGCATTGAGGTAGGTGTGCCGGATCGCCGCCGGAAACAAGGCACGAACGTCGCGGGGAGCAATCGCCATGGCGCCTCGACGTAGCATCTGGAAACCAACCCGACCACCGTGGCGTCCAAGAGCTGAACCGTGTTGCCAACTTGTCTCAGCCGCGTGTCAGAATGGGCGCGAAAGTCAGCCCGGCTGAAAGCCACACAGTGCAAGCCTGCGGTTCCACTGGGCGCTGCGGTGGGCGCAAGGGTTGCTTGAGGTTCGATTGATGTCCCTCCGTTCAACGGTGAAGCGCAGCTTGATCTTCCTGACTTTGATCGCCGGGGCGGTGGTGGGGTGTGCCACTCCCATTCCGGAGCGGCCGAGCTCGCGCCAGCAGCTGTACTTCGCGATCGAGCTCAGTCAGGACGGCCACAAGATCGGCTCGCCCCAGCTGCTCGGGTTCGAAGGGCGGCAGGTGGTGGCCGAGAAGCGCGCGCCGGGAGCGACCCAGCCCGACTACCGCCTGGTGCTCAAGCCCCGCGAGCTGGGCGCCGGGTACCAGGTGGTGCTGGAGGTGGTGCTGCCGTCCGGGAAGAAGCTGGGCGAGGTGGCGCTGCTGCACGGCGAGGAGCGCAGCGTCCAGCTGGGCGATGCGACCGAGCTGAAGCTGCTGCTGATGCGGGTCGACAGCCCGGAGTTCAGGGCGCTGATGCAGCTGAAGCCCGGCGGCGGGCGCGGCACGATCTAGCCCGAGCAAGAAAGGTGGCCGGTTCTCCCGGCCCCGCCCGTCTTCCCCCACATGAAAACCAGGCTGCTGATCCTCGCGCTCCTCGGGGGGCTGGGCTGCGGGCACCCTCCGTCGTACTGCGAGAACGTCTGCGCGAAGCTGCGCACCCAGCTGGTGCGCGACTTCGGGGTCCTCGAGAACAACGTCGTCTGCAGCGACCAGAAGTTCGTCGAGGCCGACACCTGCCCCAAATGCCAGGCGCTCTTCACCCGGGACTATGCGGTGTTGTTCACCAGCGGCTGTGACGACGGCGTGGTGCCGGAGTACGTCGAGCCCCGGCCTCACTGAGCCGCAAAACCGTTGGCCGTCGCCCGGAAACGGGCATCGTGGGGCCGTTGGACCTGGACGCGACCTACCGCCAGTACTTCCCTCTCATTCGCGAGAAGTGTCGACGCATGCTCCGAGACTCCGAAGAGGCGCAGGACGTGGCCCAGGACACCTTCGTGCGCTTCTTCCGCGCCGAGCGTCTGTCGGACGAGCCGCTGGCCCGCACCGCGTGGCTGTACCGGACCGCGACCCGGCTGGCGATCGACTCCCTGCGCCGCCGAAGGCCCGAGGGGCCGGCTGCTCCCGAGCCGCGCGCGGTCGATCTCGAGGCGCTGCTCTCGAGCCGGCAACAGCTCGCGCTGCTGGCGCGAAGAGTGCCCCGGCAGGAGCTGGAGCTGATTCTGCTCGCCCGCTTCGACGGGCTGACCCAGGCGGAGAGCGCCGAGGTGCTGGGGCTCTCGGAGCGGACGGTGCGCCGCCGGCTGGGTGGCTTCGAGCAGCGGCTGAGCCGGCTGCAGCAGGAGTGGTCGCGATGACCCACCCGTCTTTTCTGAAGCTCGATCGCCACGCGCTCGGGGTCGACGTGCCCGAGGTGGCCACCCACCTGGCCGGCTGCCCGCAGTGTTCAGCCCACGTGGCGCGGATCCTTCAGCCGGCGCCGGTTCCCCACTCGCTGGCGGCGGCGGTGCGGCCGGTGCGGTCGGGGAGATCGCTCCTGGGCTGGCTGCTGGCTCCGGCGGCGCTGGTGGCGGCGGCGCTGCTCGTGCTGCTCCCCGGGACGCCGGAGGTGCGCTCGAAGGGCGCTCCGGCGCTGGCGGTGTTCGTTCGGCACGCGGAGCAGGTGAGCCGATGGGACGGCAAGACGCCGCTGTCGGCGGGAGACGCGGTTCGGCTGGAGGTCGCTCCGTCGCAGTTCCCCTACGTGACCGTGCTCCAGCCCGGCGCGCCGGAGGCGAAGGTGCTCTACGAGGGAGAGGTTCAGGCGCAGGGCACGGTGTTGCTGCCGCCCAGCTGGACGCTGGACGGCGCGCCCGGGCCCGAGCGGCTCACCGTCGTCTTCAGTCACGCCGCGCTGAGCCCGACTCAGCGAGACCAACTGGCCGAAGTCCCCCGCACCCCACACCTGTGGACGCTGCCGCTGCTGCTGCCGAAGGAGAGCCCGCGATGAGAGTGCTCGGTGTCCTCGTGTGGCTCCTCGCGGCGCTGGCGGCCGCAGCGCCGGTGCGGCGGATGGCGGTGGTGGTCGGAGCCAACGCGGCTCCCGCCGGCCGCCAGCCGCTGCGCTTCTCGCACCGCGACGCGCTGTCGATCGCCGAGACGCTGCAGCAGGTCGGGGCGTTCAAGCCGGGGGACGTGCAGGTGTTGCTCGACCCTTCTCCGGCCGCGGTGCTCGAGGTGCTCGACGCGCGGCTGGCGACGCTGAAGGCCGAGCCCGGCGAGACGCTGCTGCTCTTCTACTACTCGGGCCACGCCGACGACGCGGCGCTCTACCCGGGGGGCGAGGCGCTGGCGTTCGCCGCGTTGCGCGCGCGGCTCGAGCGCTCCGATGCGACGGTGCGGCTGGGGATTCTCGATGCGTGCCGCGGTGGTGCCTGGACGCGGACCAAGGGGCTGACGCCGAGCGCGCCGTTTCCGGTGGAGACTCCGCTGCGGCTGGCGAGCGAAGGCAGCGTGCTGGTGGCGTCGAGCTCCGGGCTCGAGGACGCGCACGAGACCGACTCGCTGCAGTCGAGCTTCTTCACCCACCACCTGGTCGCCGCGCTGCGGGGGGCGGCCGAGCGGAACGCCGAGGGCGACATCACGCTCCAGGCGGCGTTCGCCTACGCGCGCGATCGCACCGTGCACGACACCGCGATTCACACCCGGACTGCGCAGCACCCGAGCTTCGACATTCACCTCCGCGGCCGACAGGACCTGGTGTTGGCGCAGCTGACCCCGGGGCAGAGCCTGGTGCAGCTGGCGATGACCCAGGGGCCGCTGCAGCTGATCCAGCTGTCCTCCGGGCTGACGGTGCTCGACCTGCCGCAGGGTGAGCGGGCGGTGAAGCTGGCGGTGGCACCCGGGCGGTATGCGCTCAAGCGCGTCTCGGCCGACGGTACCTTCGCCCGCGAGTTCAACGTCGAGAGCGGGCGAACCACCGAGATCTCGGAAGCGAGCCTGACTCTGATCGGCGCTCAGGCGCTGGCGCGGAAGTCGATCGACCCGCCGGCGACCTCTGCCCATCAGCTTCAAGTGGGAATCGGCACGCTGCCGTTCGATCGCTGGTCCACCGGGCTCACCTTCCAGCTCGGGTATGCGTACCGGTTCACCCCGCGCTTCGCCTGGGAGGTGCTGCGCGGCTTCTACAACCAGTCGTTCTACACCGGGCTGCGCAAGTCGCTGGAAGTCGACTTCGGAGTGTTGCCGGTCGCGTTCCTCGAGCTGCCGCGGGTGGTGATCGAGACCCGGGCAGTGTTCTCGGTGCTGCGCCCCACCGCGGTCGGCGACTCGGGGCTGCAGCTCG
>JAGSPQ010000490.1 GCA_018262385.1 Myxococcaceae bacterium
GGGTCCGCGGCGCGGGGGCGGTGGTGGCCCCGGCGATTGGCTCGAAGTTCCTCGTCCGCTCCTACACCGCGCTGCGCGCTTCCCCGTCCGCGACTGCGGCGCTGATCACCTCGGTCGACCCCCAGGGAGGCGTCCACGACGCGGACCACGGCGCCGGCCAGCCACTGGGCTACCTGTCGCCAGGCCAGGTGGTGACGCTGGTCGCGGTGCCGACCACCAGCGGCTACCACCAGGTGCGCTACGACGGAAAGGTGGGGTGGATGCCGGCCTCGCGGCTCAGCTGGGTGGATCCGCGGCTCAAGCCGTTCGACTTCGCGCTCCGCCCGGCCCACCGCAACGCGTTCTTCAAGCACCAGCTGCATCGATCTGCCTGGAACAAAGACGGGCCCTACTCCTCCGGCACCTGCGCCCCCACCAGCCTCGCGATCGGCGCGCGCATCTTCAACAAGGAGCCCGCCGGGCTGAGCATCGAGCAGAGCATCCACCGCGCGCGCGCCTCCTATGGCGTCGGCACCGACCACGTCGGCACCAACCGCTACCAGATTCGCCAGGGCGCGCACGCGCTCGGCCTCTCGGTTGCTCCGCTCGACACCGCGCTTTCCAGTGCGGCGATGCTCACCCGCCTGGCCGGGCAGCTTGCACTCAAGCGGGTGGTGGTGCTCGAGGGCCAGCCCGGGGTGGCCGGCCCGGCGACGGCGTACCAGCTCGCCTTCAACCGCGCCTACAGCCGGGCCGGCGTCGGCGCCTCGTACACCTTCGACGGCCGCCACTCGATCGCCGTGGTCGGCCGCGAGGCGGACGGCGGCTACGTGGTGGCGGATCCGATCTCCGAGGTGGGGATGGTGACCCTCACCGCGGCCGAGCTGAAGGACTTCTTCGTCCGCTGGGGAGGAACCGGCAACGCGGTCTGGGTTCCTTGACCGATCTGAAGAACCGCCCCCGCGCTTAACAATAGTTGACGGCTCTGGGGCACCACTGGCGATAGGTTGCGCGGATGGCCAAGACAGCGATGGTGACCGGAGCTTCTGGGGGAATTGGACTCGAGTTCGCCGAGCGGCTGGCGAAGGAGGGGTACCAGGTGACGCTGGTGGCCCGCGGCGAGGGGAAGCTCAAGGAGATCGTCGCCCGGCTCGGCGCGGGCCATCGGTCGATCGCCGCCGACCTCTCGGTCGCCGCGGACACCCGGCGGGTCGCCGACGACGTGCGCGCGACGAAGTACGACCTGCTGGTCAACAACGCAGGCGTCGGCGTCTACGGGTGGTTCGCGGACGTCCCGGTCGAGCCCACCCTGGCGATGATGCGCCTCAACATGGACAGCCTGGTCGAGCTCTCCCACACCTTCCTGCAGGGAGCCAAGAGCGGCGACGCGCTGTTGAACGTCGCCTCGACGCTCGCGCTCCTCTCTTTCCCAGGGGCCGCCACCTACTGTGCGACCAAGGCGTTCGTCACCGCGTTCTCCGAAGGGCTGTGGTTCGAGAACAAGCCCCGGGGCGTCTACGTCGCGGCGCTGCTGCCCGGCGTGACGAAGACCAACTTCCACGAGGCGTCGGGCGGCACCGCCGACCAGACGCCCCCCGCGGCGATCACCCAGACCTCGGCCCAGGTCGTCGACGTGGCGATGGCAGCGCTCGAGAGTCGCTCGTCGCCGACGATCCTCACCAGCTTCACCAACAAGGCGATGGTGTTCTTCAGCACCCGGATCATCCCGCGCAAGGCGATGGTGAATTTGATGGGGGGTCAGTCGCCGGTGAAACGCGCGCCCGCCCAGCTGAAGGCCTGAGCCCCGTTCGCCGGTGGGCCGCCCGAAGGACAAGCAGACCGAGGTCGAGCTTCGAGCGATCGTCAGCGCGCGGAAGAGCCAGGCGTAACGGAGCCCTGCGCGCTCAAGGGCAGACGCCTCCCGAGCAGGTCTTGTTCTGGTTCGCGCAGGTGGTCGTCTGGAGCCACGTGCAGCCGGTGCCCGGCGCCGTGCCGCCGTTGCACTGGTGATCCACGCACAGCGCTCCGTACGCCGCGCAGTCGTGGGTCTCGCGCCAGGTGCAGCCGGTGCCCGGCGCCGTGCCGCCGTTGCACTGGTGATCGACGCAGTTGGACCCGTACGCCGCGCAGTCGTGGGTCTCGCGCCAGGTGCACCCGGTGCCCGGCGCCGTCCCGCCGTTGCACTGGTGATCGACGCAGTTCGAGCCGTACCCGCCGCAGGACAGCACCTCGCCGAAGGTGCACCCATAGCCGGGGCAGGTGCCTCCGTTGCACTGGCCGTCGACGCAGCCGCACCCGTAGTTGCCGCAGCCCTGCCGCTGCTGATCGGTGCAGCCGTCGGCGCCGAGCCCTCCGCCGCATGCGCTCACGCTGGTCGCCTCGAGCAGACCGAACGGATCGATGTCGTTGTAGTAGTCGCCGCCCGAGACGTTGAAGTGCAGGTGCACCGACGGCGCGCCCGAGCTCCCCATGAAGCCGATCAACTGGCCGGCCTCGACGTGCTGCCCCTCGCCGACCACCGCCTCGTCGAGGTGGCCGTAGTAGTACCACCAGCCGCAGCCATCGCTCAGCGTCACCCGCAGCCCCGAGCTCGAGCTCGGCCAGCCGACGCGGGTGATCGTCCCGGCGGCGACCGCGACGATCGGCGCGCGATAGAAGGCGAAGACGTCGTTGCCGTGATGGGGGCCGCCGTAGTCCGAGTTGGCGTTCCCGTCGGGGCACGAGATGTCGCAGGTGCCGCTGCCGCAGGACGCGCCGTCGTAGCCGATGTTGTGCGGCGCGTTCACCGGGAAGCGGGACATCTGCGGCGAGCAGGCGACCTTCTGCGCGACCGTCGCCTCGTCTGCCGGAGGGCCATCCATCGTTACGATTCGAGCCTCGCCACCGCAGGCCGCCAGCCAGAGCGCCGCGCCAGAGAACAGGAAGGAAGTGATTGGTTTCATCCGCGGCCCGATGTGCAACCGCAGGGCCCCGAAGCGGCGCGGGACAATCGACGCCAGCCCGAGGACCGAAGCTGCCAAACCGAAACGGCGCGGTTTCGATTTCGAGGTCCGGCGTCAGCGGACTTCACATCGGCACTGACCGGCTCCAGAGCAGTGGAGCGGCGGGGCGCAGTCAGTCAGCGCCGCGCGGGAGTGCGCCACTCGGTCGGGGTCTGTCCCGTCCACCGGCGAAAGGCGCGATCGAAGGCGCGCAGCTCCGAGTAGCCGAGCAGGTAGGCGATCTCGGCCATGCTGAGCGCGGGGTTGTTCAGGTAGCCCTTCGAGAATTGCTCGCGCGCGCCGTCGAGCACGTCTTGAAACGACAGCCCCTCCTCGCTCAGGCGGCGCTGGAGGGTGCGGGGGCTCATCGCGAGCGTGGGCGCGACCGCCTCGACGCTGACCTCGTCTTTACCCAGGCGCCGGCAGATCACCTCGCGCACGCGGGAGGCGACTTGCGCGAGCGGGACCTGCTGGGCCAGCACGTCGTTGGCCTGCGCCTCGAGCAGGCGCTGCAGCGTCGCGTCGCCGGTGGCGAGCGGCCGCTCGACCAGCTCCCGCGGGCCCTCGAGACCGCTGGTGGGCTGATCGAACTGCGGAGTCACTCCGAAGTAGGACGAGAGCGCTTCGATCACGGGCCAGGGCGGAGCCGGGTGCGCGAACCAGACCCGGGTCGGCGCCCACTGCGGCATCAGCTCGCGGGTGACGCGATGAAACAGCGCCACCGTGTACTCGTTGAGGTGCCGGCCCCAGCCATCGGAGCGGCCGTGCACTTTCACCTCGAGGCCGGCGAGGTCTCCCCGCTCGACGTAGCTGATGTCGGCGCCTTTGTTCAGCAGCCGGTAGTAGCGGCTGACCGCGCTCATCCCGTCTTTGAGCGTGGTGGAGAGGCGAGCGATGAACTCGATCCAGGAGTAGGTGCCTCGAGGGACCGCCGCGGAGATCGAGAGCCCCAGGCACGGCTCGCGGGCGGCGAGGTCCGCGCCGTCGAGGAAGGTCTGAATCGCGCGGAGCGGGACGGTGATCGCCGTCGCGCCCGCCGCGTCTTCGGGCAGCCCGGCCAGCAGGCGCTGGCGGGTGGCCGACAGCACTCCCCGGGCCTCGAGCAGGCGCAGCACCAGCGGCACCAGGCGGAAAGTGAAGTCGAGGTCTGTCGCGCGCCGGCCCATGGTTGGGGCAGGTAATTCGATCTCGCCCTGTTTCCCAAGAAGCGGGAGCGGCGGAGCGAAACGCCAGGGTGTCGGGCTACTGCAGGATCTTCTTCGCCTGGTCCCGGCTCGCGTCGAAGTCGAACGCCTTGTAGACCTTGAACTTGTTCTGCCGGTCGGTGAGGCGAGGGGCGAGCAGCTTGAGCGCGCTCAGCTTGTCGTTCTCGAAGTCGAAGAGCGCGAGCAACCGGACTGCGTGATCGACGCAGAACCCGCACGGCGACCGGCTGGGCGGGGACGGGCTGGGCGGAAGGCCTGCCGACCCAGAGCTGCGCCACCATTCCGGACTTCGCCTCGAACTTCTTCGAGAAGGTCCCGGCCTGGGTGCGGATCTCGACGAGGTAGAACTTCTTGCCCGTGGCGCGGAAGGACACCGGAATCGAGCCCGACGCCTTGGGGAAGTTGATGTA
>JAGSPQ010000491.1 GCA_018262385.1 Myxococcaceae bacterium
TGAGCGCGTAGCTGGCGCCGAAGTGGTGGGTGTCGACGGTGAGCCCTGCTTGAAAGAAGTACCCGGCGGTGGGCTGGAAGCCGTGGCTGAAGCCGGCGTGGGCGAACAGCCCTTTCCACAGCTCGGCCTTGACCGAGTAGGCGAGCCTCGAGGCAGACAGCGGGGTGGTGTCGGAGAACATCCAGTCGACCCCGACGGTGAGCCGCTCGCGGATCGGCCGGATCCCGATTCCCAGATCCCAGGTGCGGGGGAGGGTGATCGGGCCGCGGGCGGGGTTGTCGACGTTCTTGATCGTGAGGCCGGCGGAGAAGTACCGGCCCGGCCGGGCCTGAATGCCCAGGTCGAGCGAGGTGAGCCCGTCGATGCCGGGGCCGGCGAAGAAGTTTGCGGCGAAGCCGAGGCTGACCGTCTGGGCGCCGAAGCCGAGGCCGACCGAGGTCTTGCGCGAGGCGTCGGTTCCGGCGGCGTTGCGCAGCCACTCGATCGACAGCCCCAGCCCCAGCGAAGAGATCGGCGAAGAGGCGAAGTAGAGCCCGTCGACCACTTCGTCGCGCGGCACGCTGCGCTCGTGGGCCCAGATCAGCTCGAAGGTGCCGACCTTGTTGAGGCCGGCCGGGTTGTAGCTGAGCGAGGTTGCCTGGTGCGCCCACGCGACCGACTCGGGCAGCAGCGTCGCCCCGCGCGACGGGTCGGCGTGGACGGTGGCCGCGACCTGGGCGAGGGCGAGCGAAGGGAGCCCGAGAGCTGCGAAGACCGCGAGGAGGTGGAGCGGGCGCATGGGCGCGGACACTACGCCGCGCGCCGGCACGGCTCACCAGTCTTCGGTGCCGTTCATCCGGTCGAGCGGGTCGCCGCCCTTCTTCTTCTTGTCCTTGGTGGTCCGGTTGCCGCCCTTGTCCTCGGCGTTCCAGTCTTCCTGCCCGCTGCGGTTGTCGAGGGGGTCAGCCGACTTGGACACCTTCTCGCCGCCGCCTTCCGCCGCGGTCATCAGCTGGTTCACCATGCGGCCCAGCTCGCTCTTCAGCTGGCCGTACTCGTCGCCCTGGAAGTTGGCTTTCTTCACCGCCAGCCGGGTGCCGTTCTTCAGGTCATAGAGCCCCAGCACCAGCTCGGTGCCGCCCGAGTCGTTGATCTCCTTGAGCACTCCGACCAGCGAGCGATCGATGCCGAGCGTCTTGGCGAGGGAGGCCATCGTGCCGCCGCCCTTCTCCTTGAGCGCTTCTCCGGCGAGCTTGTCGAGCACCGAGTCGTAGGCCTTGTAGCCGGGGGTGGCGGTGAGCTCCTGGGTGATCGGAGTCTCTTCCGGCGAGACCTCGACCACGGTGCCCCACTGCTTGAAGCCGGGCCGTTCGACCCGGAGGATGTGCTTTCCGATCGGGAGCGTCTCGAGCTTGATCGGCGTGTAGCCCATGAACTCGCCATCGAGGTACACCCGGGCGCCGTTGGGCTTGGTCTTGAGGTTCACGTTCCCGCGCAGCTGGGCGTTGCGGCTGGTGGCGACGGTGGCGCGCAGCGAGATGAACTCCTGGGGGTACTTCTTGCGGTCGAGCTCGAAGGTCGGGCCGAGCGCCTGCAGATCGAGGATCGCGATCTTCGCCTCTTCGACGTCGCCGCGGGCCTGAAGCACTGCCGCGTACATCGCCACCGCGTCGCACAGGTGCCCGCAGGTCTTCAGCGCGCTCGCCGCCTTGGTGAACTCCTTCACCGTGGCGCGCAGCTTCCGTTCGGCGTCCTCGTAGTTGCGCGCCTCGAACGCCTCGCGGCTCTCTTTGAAGCCGGTCTCGGCCCGCTTGAGCGACGCCGCCGAGTCTTCATCGGGAGGGTTGCCGAACAGCTCCTCGGTCGGCTTGACGGTCAGCCCCTGGTACTCGCTGAGGGTCTCGAGCATGTACGTCTCGAGCTTCACCTGCTGCGACTCGGCGCCCTTGTCCATCGGCACCACCAGCACGCTCATCCGGCGCGGGGTGGGAGGGGGAGCGGCGAAAGCGGCGGACGACAGCAGGGTGAGGAGAACGGCACGTCGGCAGAGGTACGTCATTTGGGGGAACGATAGCCTCACTGGAAGACCACAAGCATCCTACGGCTGGCCGAGCGCAGTGTTGAAGCCCCCGGAACCACGAGGCTGCGCTGCAACCACTCCGGCCGTCACTCCACCCACTGCCACCACGCCCACTGCGGTCCAGAACCACCACTGCTTCAACACCCCATCCCCCTCGGAAGGTTGCAGCTTCTTCGGCGCCGTGGCGACCGCCGCCGGGGCGGGCCGGGAGACGAAGGCCTGCACCGCCTCGGCCCCGGTCTCGTAGCCGCGCCCGTCGGCGTCCGCGTCGAACTTCACCCCGGTGAGGCGATCGCCGGTGTTCACATTCCACACCTGCAGCTCGACCTTCGCCGCCAGCTTCGCGTCGCTGGTGACGGCGAGCATCACCAGGAAGCGGCTGCGCATCGACTGGGCGAGCTCGACGGCTCCAGGGGGGAGGGCGTCGGTGCCCAGGGCCTGGCCGATCAACTTCTCGGCGTTCTGGCGGGCGGTGATCAGCCCGGGAGCGGCCTGGAGCGTCTGCCGCACCTCGGCGGCCTTGCCTGCCTGGACGTCGGGGAAGGCGGCGGCGGGGGCGAAGCCGGGGCGGGTGAGCCGGACGAGGTAGCGGCCGGCGGGCAGCTCGATCTCGGCGACCGGGGTCAGCCCGTAGCTCAGGCCGAACGCTTCGACCTCGGCGCCCGAGGGCACCGACTCGACCGTGAGGCCGCCCTTGGGCCGCTTGCCCATCTGCTTCTGGGCGGCGCCGAACGCGGCCTGCACGTCGCCGCCGAAGTAGGTGGTGTCGGGGGCGAGGGAAGGGTTCATCTGGAGGGCGCGGGTAAATTCCTTGAGCGCCGCGGGCTTGGCGCCGTTCTGCAGCTCGGACGCGCCGAGGAAGAGGAAAATTTCAGCCAGCTGCTCGGGCCTGGCCGCGGTCGGGTTCTTGATGAAGAACACCGCCGCTTCGCTCAGTGCCTTGGCGGACGCCTCGAAGTCGAGGTTGTCGTACGCCTCGCGGCCGGCGGCGAACAGCTTGTCCCCCTCTTCGGCCGAAGCGGCGGGAGGGGGAGGGAACACCGCCCCGACGTCGACCAGCGCGATCCCCTTCTTCTTCAGCGCCCGGGTGAACTCCACCTCGACCCGGCCGGCGGTGCTCTGGGCGACGGTGTCCTGCCCGGCGACGAAGACGGCGGCCTCGGCGGGGAGGTTGACCGGCACCGAAGGGGAGGCGGCCAAAACAACCAGGCAGGGGAAGAGCACGGCTTCGAAGAGTATTACAGCTGCACCGCAGGGGGAGCTTTCTGGACTTCGGATCGGCAGGCGTTAGAGTCCGCCGCGACGCACACCCCTGAAGCACCTGCTACAGGTCCCCTAAGGGTAGAGAACCGCAATGGAAAACATCGGCATGTCTGAACAAATGAGCATGTTCGCCGAAGAGCACGACCCCAAAGTGAAGAAGGCCAGGCGCGGCAAGGGCGGCAAGGGTGGCGGAGGCGGGGACGGCGGTCCCCCGGCCGGCGGCGGAGGCGGAGACAGCGAGCGCTCGACGTCGCTGTCGGAAGAAACGCGCCGGCGGTACCTGAACTACGCGCTGTCGGTGATCACCGCCCGCGCGCTGCCGGACGTGCGCGACGGCCTCAAGCCGGTGCAGCGCCGGATCCTCTACGGGATGTGGCACGACCACCGGCTGACCCACGACGCCAAGTTCCAGAAGTCGGCGAAGGTGGTCGGTACGATCATGGGTCAGTACCACCCGCACGGCGACTCGGCGCTCTACGAGGCGCTGGTGCGGATGGCGCAGGACTTCTCGCTGCGCTACCCGCTGATCGACGGCCACGGAAACTTCGGCTCGATCGACGGCGATTCCCCCGCAGCGATGCGTTACACCGAGTGCCGGCTGCAGGCGCTCTCGGGCCACATGCTCAGCGAGCTGTCGCGCAAGACGGTCGACTTCCGGCCGACCTACGACGGCACGATGTTCGAGCCGATCGTGGTCCCGGCGCGGATGCCGCAGCTGCTGATGAACGGCACCACCGGCATCGCGGTGGGGATGGCGACCAACATCCCGCCCCACCACCTGGGCGAGCTGATCGACGCCTGCGTCGACCTGATCGCGCACCCCAAGCTCGAGACGAAGGACCTGCTCAAGCACATCAAGGGGCCCGACTTCCCCACCGGTGGGCAGATCCTCAACTCGAAGAAGGAGCTGCGCGAGATCTACGAGACCGGGCAGGGCGGGGTGCGGCTGCGCGGCGAGTGGAAGATGGAGGACAAGACGCGCGGCGCGCAGCAGATCATCATCACCTCGATCCCGTACACGGTGAACAAGTCGACCCTGGTCTCGAAGATCGGCG
>JAGSPQ010000492.1 GCA_018262385.1 Myxococcaceae bacterium
CCAGCAGCGCCTTCTGGCTTCCCCGGCCCTGGTGAAACAGCACCACCCGCCGCGCCGGGGCTTGGCCGGCCTTTCGCTTCGCCTTCGCCGCCGGCTTCTGCTCACCGCGGCCCGCCACGTGGTTGTGCCCGTTGCTCCTCGCCTCGAGTTGATCGCGCATGGCTGCGCCGCGCTGCAATCAATGTGCGAGAGAAGTGCACCCCGGACGCCGGCCGAGCCGCTCGTGACCGCTCGGAAGTACGAGCGAAGTTGCCTCGAGCCTGGGAAGGCCGGCCGGCGCGGCGCAGATCGTGCGCCGAACCGGTGCGCCGCTTACGGCGCCTTCTGGTGCGCCGCGCAGCTGCCCGCGCCCTTCGGAACGCACTGCACCAGCCCGCCGTACTTCCGGTACTCCTCGAGCCGGCAGGACCAGACCATCTGCCCCTCGTGCACCGTCACGTCCGGGCAGCCGTCGCACATGTTCGCCCGGCCATCGGGGAGCACGTCGATCGGCTGAATCATCATCACCGCCTGGAAGTGGAGCTTCTTGCGGATGTCGAGCGGGTTGCGCAGCACGTGGGAGAGCCAGCGGCCTGCGGTGGCCCGGATGCCCTTGTCGAGCGGCGCCAGCAGCATCGCGCTGCGGCCCGCCTCGAGCGTCGCCTTGGGGGCGTAGGCGAGGTACTTGCCGGTGAACAGGTGGTGGGCGGTCTGCACCATCTCCATGAACTTCGGCCCGGTGTAGCCCATCACCTTGCCGGGGAAGCCGAAGCGGCCGGTGAAGAGCCACTTGAACGAATCGGGCTTCTCGGTGCCGCCCAGGTACGCGCTGGGCTGGAAGTCGGGGAAGCGCTCGCGGATCTTCGCCACCACTTCCGGGGCCTGCATGTCCAGTCGGGCGGTGGCCTTGTCGACGCTGTAGACGACCTCGCCGCCGTCGACCTGCTTGCCGTTGCGCACGAACTCGAAGTTGCCCTCGGTGACCGCGGCGCGGAAGAGGATGAAGACCATCACGTCGATCTTGTCGATGTGGTCCTCGCCGAACTTCAGCAGGTCCGGCACGTACTTCAGGGTGTCTTCGTAGATGGTGGCGTTGAACGCGCACGAGAGGCCGCCGACGCTGTGCACCAGCTCGGCGATCTGCAGCCGCAGCTGGTTGAGCTGGATCTCGGTCTTGTTCTTCCAGCCCGGGCGGCCCTGCTTGGAGTCGATGTGGAAGGTGAAGCCGGTCACCCCGGCGTCTTTGAGCTGGCGCAGCAGCGGCTCGGTGAGCGCCAGGCCGTTGGTGTTGAGGATCGGCTTGTGGCCGTCGGCCACCACCATCTTCACGATGTCGCAGATGTTCGGGTGGAGCAGCGGATCGCCGCCCGCGATCGAGACGCCGTCGAAGGTCCGGTAGCGGTTGAACACGTCGAGGTCCTCGCGGACCTCCTTGAGCGACTTGTGGCTGTCGACGTTCTCCCGGTAGCAGCCCTCGCAGGCGAGGTTGCACTTCGCGGTCGGCTCGAGCCAGGAGATCACGTTGTCCGACGTCGACCACGGGAACCGGTAGAGCTGCCGGTGATCGAGGCCGGCAACGTTGGTCGGGAACAGCTTGTTCAGGTTGTGCGCGGGAGCGTTCATGGGGCGCTCTTCTGGATCCAAGCAGGGTCGCCCGCCTTGATCTGGATCAAGTTCCAGCTGGGCCGGGATCCCCCTCCGGGCTATGGCCGGACCCATGAACCAGTTCAAGGCGGTGGCGGTGGCGGTGGCGGTGGGGTTGTGGGCTTCGACGGTGCATGCGCAGGCCAAGCCGATTCAGGCGGTGCTCACCGATGCGCCGGCGGTGCCGCCCCCGACCGGGCGGAAGGCGCCGGCCAAAGTCGTGGTCGAGCTGGTGGTGAAGGAAGTGACCCTGCCGATCTCCGAAGGCGTCAACTACACCTTCTGGACCTTCGGCGGAAAAGTGCCGGGGAAGTTCATCCGGATCCGCCAGGGCGACACGGTCGAGTTCCACCTCGCCAATGATCCGGGCAGCAAGATGCCGCACAACATCGACCTCCACGCCGTCACCGGGCCGGGCGGCGGAGCAGCGAGCAGCTTCACCGCTCCCGGCCAGCGATCGCAGTTCTCGTTCAAGGCGCTCAACGCGGGCCTCTACGTCTACCACTGCGCCACTGCGCCGGTCGGGATGCACGTCGCCAACGGGATGTACGGGATGATCCTCGTCGAGCCTCCCGAGGGGCTCTCGAAGGTGGATCGCGAGTACTACGTGATGCAGGGTGACTTCTACACGGTGGGCAAGTACCGCGAGAAAGGGCTGCAGCCGTTCGACATGCAGAAGGCGATCGATGAGAACGCGACCTACGTCCTCTTCAACGGCTCGGAAGGCGCGCTGCTGGGCGACAACGCGCTGCCGGCCAAGGTGGGCGAGAAGGTCCGCCTCTTCGTCGGCAACGGCGGCCCGAACCTGGTCAGCAGCTTCCACGTGATCGGCGAGATCTTCGATCGGGTCTACACCGAGGGCGGCTCGAAGTTTCAGGAGAACGTCCAGACCACCCTGATCCCCGCCGGCGGCACCGCGATCGTCGAGTACAAGGTCGAGATCCCCGGCAGCTACCCGCTGGTGGACCACTCGATCTTCCGCGCCTTCAACAAGGGCGCGCTGGCGATGATGACCGTCGCCGGCCCGGACAACAAAGCGATCTACTCGGGCAAGGAGCTCGACGAGGTCTACATGGGCGACCGGGCGCCCGGCCCGAGCCCCGCTCCCGATCGGAGCGTCGCCAGGGCGGCGGCCGAGCTGGCCGGGGGCAAGCTGACGCTCGAGACCCAGATCGCCGCCGGCAAGACGCTCTTCAACGGCACCTGCTCCGTCTGTCACCAGCCGACCGGGCTGGGGATTCCGATGGTCTTCCCGCCGCTGGCGAAGAGCGACTTCCTGATGGCCGACAAGCTGAGGTCGGTCGCCATCGCGCTCAACGGGCTGCAGGGAGAAGTGGTGGTCAACGGGGTGAAGTACAACTCGGTGATGCCGCCGATGAGCAACCTCACCGACGACGCGATCGCCAACATCCTCACCTACGTGCGCAACTCCTTCGGCAACGTGGGCGAGGCGGTCACCGCGGTCGAGGTCTCGAAGGTGCGGGCGACCAGCGCGCGGCCGGCAGGCGCAGCGCATTGAGGGCCAGCCCCACCTTGCTGCTGCTCGTCGGGCTCTCGGCCTTCGCCGAACAGCCTGCGATGGTAAAGGTGGGGCCGGGCGTCTACCGGCCGATCTACCCGGCGGCCGCCAGCCAGACCGAGCTGACGCTGCCGGGCTTTCTGCTCGACGTGACTCCGGTGACCAACGGCGCGCTGCTCGCCTTCGTCACCGCCCAGCCGCAGTGGCGCCGCGATCGGGTCAAGCGGGTGTTCGCCGATCGCGGGTACCTCCAACACTGGGAAGGGCCGCTGAAGCCCGGCGAGGCCGACCCGGACCAGCCGGCCCGCTTCGTCAGCTGGTTCGTGGCGCGGGCCTACTGCGCCCACCGGGGAGCGCGGCTTCCCACCGAGGCCGAGTGGGAACTGGCCGCCGCCGCCGATGAGACCGAGCTCGACGCCCGCCGGACCCCGGCCTTCCGCGATCGGCTGCTGGCCTGGTACGCGCAACCCAACCCCGCCCGGCTGCCGAAGGTGGGAGCGGGCAAGCCCAACGCCTGGGGGCTGCACGATCTCCACGGGCTGCTGTGGGAGTGGGTGCTCGACTTCGGCAACACGATGATCAGCTCGGACAGCCGAGACGGGAAGGATCCCTCGGGCCGAAGGTTCTGTGGCGCGGGTGCCGCCAACGCCAGCGAGAAGGACGACTACCCGAGCTTCATGCGAATCGCATTTCGCAGCTCGCTCGAGGGCAACTACACGATCGGCAACCTCGGGTTCCGGTGCGCCCGCGATCTCTCAGGAGTCACCCGATGAAGCTGCTCGCCGCCTTGCTGATCTGCTGCGCCGATTTTGCCTGGGCCGAAGCGCCCGTCGATCCCCACGCGGGACATGCGATGGGCGCGGAACCGGCGCTGCCCGCTGGTGAAGCGACGAAGGCCAGCCTCTACGATCTCGAGCTGCGCCTGGTGGACCACGCCGGCAGGAAAGTGAAGCTCGACCTGTTCCGCGGGCAGCCGGTGCTGATCAGCATGTTCTACGGCACCTGCACCACCGCCTGCCCGCTGCTGGTCGCGAAGGTGAAGAAGCTGGAGGCGAAGCTGAGCCCCGGCGCGAAGGCGGGCGTCCGGGTGCTGCTGGTGAGCTTCGATCCGGTGCGGGACACGCCGAAGGCGCTCGAGAAGCTCGCCGGCACCTTCGGCCTCGACGCCCGGTGGCGGCTGGCCCAGGCCCCGGAGGACTCGGTGCGCACCCTCGCGGCGGCGCTCGGGATCCG
>JAGSPQ010000493.1 GCA_018262385.1 Myxococcaceae bacterium
CAAGTGGAGCGTGCCGGCGGCCTACTTCTCGAGCGGCAACGACTACCTGGGCAAGCCCGAAGGCTGGGGCAAGAAGATGCGCGAGCAGTGGGAGGAAGAGCACTACCACCAGCCCTCGGACCAGCTGCTGGCCAACTGGGACCTGAGCGGGGCGATCGAGGACGTGACGCTCTACTTCCAGCTCGGGGTCGAGTTCGCCAACGCGCCGAAGATGCCGGCGTGGAACAAGGGCGACGAGTTCGAGGCGCCGCGGCAGAAGGCGCTCGGGGCGGCGGCGGCCGAGGCCAGGTCGGCCCCCGGAACCCCGTAGGCGGGGCATACTGAACAGGCGTGCGCCTTCCCGGCGCTCTTGCTACACAATTCGCCCATGGGCGCCTTCGAACTCGTCAGCGACTACCGACCGCAAGGCGACCAGCCGCGGGCGATCACCGAGCTCACCGAAGGGGTGAAGCGGGGCGATCCGCACCAGGTGCTGCTGGGGGTCACCGGCAGCGGCAAGACGTTCACCATGGCGAACGTGATCGCCAACACCCAGCGGCCCTCGCTGGTGATCGCCCACAACAAGACGCTCGCCGCCCAGCTGTACTCCGAGTTCAAGGAGCTCTTCCCGAACAACGCGGTCGAGTACTTCGTCAGCTACTACGACTACTACCAGCCCGAGGCGTACGTGCCTTCGTCGGACACGTACATCGAGAAGGACTCTTCGATTAACGAAGAGATCGAGCGGATGCGGCACTCGGCGACCCACTCACTGCGGACCCGCGACGACGTGGTGATCGTCGCTTCGGTCTCGTGCATCTACGGCCTGGGCACCGCCCGGGTGTACCTCGAGATGGCGGTGCGGGCCGCGGTGGGAGAGGAGCTGGGCCGCGACGTCTTCATCAAGCGGCTGGTCGAGTGCCAGTACGCTCGCAACGACGCCGACTTCCACCGGGGGACCTTCCGGGTGCGCGGCGACGTGGTCGAGGTGTTCCCGATCTACGAAGAAGAGCGCGCGCTGCGGGTCGAGTTCTTCGGCGACACGGTGGAGAAGATCACCGAGTTCGACCCGCTGCGCGGCATTCAGCTGGGCGCGCTGCAGAAGGCGGTGATCTTCCCCGGCAGCCACTACGTCACCGAGCCCGAGCAGCGGCGGACCGCGATCCTCACCATTCGCACTGAGCTGCAGGAGCGGCTGGCCTTCCTCAAGGCGAACAACAAGCTGGTCGAGGCGCAGCGGCTCGAGCAGCGGACGATGTACGACCTGGAGCTGATGGAGCAGCTGGGGTTCTGCAACGGGATCGAGAACTACTCGCGCCACCTCTCGGGGCGGCAGTCGGGGGAGGCGCCGCCGTGCCTGCTCGACTACTTCCCGAAGGACATGCTGGTGTTCATCGACGAGTCGCACCAGACGATTCCGCAGATCGGCGCGATGTACCGCGGAGATCGCTCGCGCAAGGAGACGCTGGTCGAGTTCGGCTTCCGCCTGCCCAGCGCGGTCGACAACCGGCCGCTGAAGTTCACCGAGTTCGAGCAGATGGTGCACCAGGCGGTCTACGTCAGCGCCACTCCTTCGGAGTGGGAGCTGTCGAAGGCGCGCGGGGTGGTGGTCGAGCAGATCATCCGCCCCACCGGCCTGGTCGACCCCGAGGTCGAGGTGCGGCCGGTGGGAAACCAGGTCGACGATCTGCTGGAGGAGATCCGGATCCGCGCCAAGGCGGGCGAGCGGGTGCTGGTCACCACCCTGACCAAGCGGATGGCCGAGGATCTGACCGAGTACTACGCCGACGTGGGGGTGAAGGTGCGCTACCTCCACAGCGACATCGACGCGATCGAGCGGACCGCGATCATCCGCGACCTGCGCAAGGGGGTGTTCGACGTGCTGGTGGGGATCAACCTGCTGCGCGAGGGGCTCGACATCCCCGAGGTGTCGCTGGTGGCGATCCTCGACGCCGACAAGGAAGGTTTCCTGCGCTCGCACGTCTCGCTGATTCAGACGATCGGCCGCGCCGCCCGGAACCTGAAGGGGCGGGTGATCATGTACTCGGACCAGGTCACCGACTCGATGAAGCTGGCGCTCGAAGAGACCGGCCGGCGGCGCGAGATCCAGCGCAGCTACAACGTCGAGCACGCGATCACCCCGGTCTCGATCCGCAAGAACATCTCGGACATGTCGCAGTTCCTCTACGACGCCGATCCCGCCGCGCTGCCGATGGCCGCCGAGCCCGGCGCGGATCTGATCGACAGCGCCGAGCTGAAGAAGCTGATCAAAGACACCGAGAAGCGGATGGTGGCGCTGGCCGACGAGACCGAGTTCGAGAAGGCCGCGGTCGAGCGCGATCGGCTGCTGCTGCTGCGCGACATGGATCTGGGCCTCAAGCCGGCCTCGCGCGCGCTGCTGAAGGAGCCGAAGGAGCAGACCCAGCAGCGCCCGATGGGCAAGCGCGCCCAGCCGCGGAAGTACTTCCGGAAGCGGTAGTCGCCCGATGACGCCCGAGCTCGAGCAGAAGCTCGCGAACCTGCCCGCCAGCCCGGGGGTGTACCTGATGAAGGACGACGCCGGCCGCGTGATCTACGTGGGCAAGGCGGTCAACCTGAAGAGCCGGGTGCGCTCGTACTTCTCGCGTTCGTCCTCCGACAATCGGGCGTTCGTCGCGCTGCTCGACGACTGGCTCGCCGATCTCGAGACGATGGTGGTCTCGAGCGAGAAAGAGGCGCTGCTGCTCGAGAACGAGCTGATCAAGAAGCACCGGCCGCGCTTCAACGTCCAGCTGCGCGACGACAAGACCTTCCTCTGTCTGCGGCTGGACCTGGCTCACCCGTACCCGCGGCTGGAGACGGTGCGGGCGGTGAAGTCGGCGCCCAGGGTGACCACCGCGACCGTCGGCGATCGCGGGCAGCCGAAGCGCCGCGAGAAGACGGTGAACAAGGAGGTGCGGTACTTCGGGCCCTACGCCTCGGCGAGCTCGATTCGCGAGACGCTGCGGGTGGTGAACAAGTACTTCCAGCTGCGCACCTGCACCGACTACGTGCTGGAGAAGCGGCGGCGGCCTTGCCTGCTGTACCAGATCGGCCGCTGCCCGGCGCCGTGCGTGCACCCGATTCCGTCCGCGGACTACCGCCAGAACGTCGACGCGGTGGTGATGTTCCTCGAGGGGCGCAGCGGGCCGCTGCTCGACGCGCTGCGGACGCGGATGAAGGAGGCGTCGGGCAAGCTGGCCTACGAAGAGGCGGCGCGGCTGCGGGATCAGATCATCGCGCTGCAGCGCAGCCTCGAGCGGCAGACGGTCGCCAGCACCGAGGCGATCGACCAGGACGTGTTCGGCTTCCACCGCGAGGCCGATCGGCTGGTG
Organism: Myxococcaceae bacterium; assembly: GCA_018262385.1. Classification (GTDB taxonomy): domain Bacteria; phylum Myxococcota; class Myxococcia; order Myxococcales; family Myxococcaceae; genus JAGSPQ01. Next base: position 3,333 of record JAGSPQ010000493.1, read on the forward strand.
ATCTACGCGCTGTGGGTGCGCGGCGGGCGGCTCAACGGCGGCCAGGCGTTCCACTTCAGCGGCCAGCAGTTCCCCGACGGCGAGCTGCTGACCTCGTTCGTGAACCTCTATTACGACGAGGAGAACTTCGTCCCTTCCGAGGTGCTGCTGCCATTCGCGCCACCGGACGCCGCGGGCCTCGACGCGCTGGGCGAGCTGCTGAGCGAGCAGCGGGGGGCGAAGGTCCGGGTCTACGTCCCCCAGCGCGGGGACAAGGTCGAGCTGGTGCGGATGGCGACCCACAACGCCGAGCGCGCCGCCAGCGAGCGCAAGCGGACCCGGGAAGAGATGGACTCGGTGCTCGAGCGCCTCAAAGACCGGCTGCACCTGAGCAAGGTGCCACGGCGGATCGAGTGCTTCGACATCTCTCATTTCCAGGGCACTGCGCTGGTCGCCTCGCAGGTGGCGGCGCTGGACGGCGAGCCGGATCGCGCCCGGTACCGCCGCTTCCACGTCAAGACGGTCGCCGGCAACGACGACTTCGCCAGCATGCACGAGGTGCTTGGGCGGCGGCTCAAGCGGGGGATGATCGAGAACGATCTGCCGGACCTGCTGGTGATCGACGGCGGCAAGGGTCAGCTGATGGCCGCCCAGGCGGCGATGAAGGACGTGGGGATGGAGCCGATCGATCTGGTCGCGCTCGCCAAGAGCCGCGACCTCGAGGTGCCGGACCGGGACGTCGAGAGTCAGCGCAGCCCCGAGCGGGTGTTCCTCGTCGATCGGAAGGATCCGATCGTGCTGCCGCAGAACTCCCCCGAGCTGTTCGTGCTCACCCGGCTGCGCGACGAGGCCCACCGGTTCGCGATCACCTTCCAGCGCAAGGTGGCGCGGCGCCGCGGGCTGGAGTCCGAGCTGGAGCAGATCCCCGGGGTCGGCTCCGGACGCCGCAAGGCGCTGCTGAAGCACTTTGGGAGCGTGAAGGGCGTCCGCGGCGCCACCATCGAGCAGCTGGCCGAGGCCGATGGGCTCGGGCCGGCGGTGGCCGAGCGGATCCACGCGTTTC
>JAGSPQ010000022.1 GCA_018262385.1 Myxococcaceae bacterium
CGGGGCCGGCCGGGGCGCGGCGGCGCGCTCGAGGGTCGCCGAGTCGGTGAGCAGGCGGAACAGCGCGGGCAGCTGGCGGGCGGGGATCTCTCCCTCGACCGAGATCTGGAGGGTGCGCTTGCGCGCAGCGGCCGAGGCGGCCCACGGCTCGCAGAGGATCGCCGAGGCGAAGCGGGCGAGATCGTCGACGGTCGCTCCGGACTTGAAGCTGACCTTGACCTGCATCTCGGGGCTGGGCGCCTTGCAGACCCGGCCGCCATCGGGCGTGGCGGCCAACAGCGAGAGCCAGATCAGGCCGGGCGTCACGGGGTGGCCCGCGCGCGCGGGGCGAGGCGGTTGATCGCCTCGATCGCGCGATCGATGTCCGCCTCGGTGGTTCCGCGTCCCCAGGACAAGCGCAGCGACTCCTGCGCCTGGGTGCTCGACAGCCCCATCGCGGTCAGCACGTGGGAAGGGGTCAGCGAGCCAGACGCGCAGGCGGCTCCGGACGAGACGCAGATCCCCTCGAGGTCGAGCGCGATCAGCAGCGCCTCGCCGTCGGCGCCGGGGAAGCGAAAGTTGGTGGTGCCCGGCGCGCGCGGAGCGCCCCTGCCGTTCACCTCGGCGGCCACGCCGGCCTCGAGCTTCGCGCGCAGCCGCTCGAGCCGGGCGCCCTCGGCCTCGACGTTGGCGGTGGCGACGCCGAGCGCCGCGACCAGCGCCTCGATCATCGCCAGCGCCTGGGTTCCTCCCCGCCGGCCGTCTTCCTGGTGGCCCGGGACCATCGGCTCGAGCGGCACCGACCGGCGCGCGAGCAGGACGCCGATTCCCGGCGGGGCTCCGAGCTTGTGGCCGGAGAAGCTGAACAGATCCGCCGGGACGTCGCGCAGGGTGGCGGGGATCCGGCCCACCGCCTGAACCGCGTCGGTGTGGAAGACGATTCCGCGCTGGATGCAGGCGCGGGAGACCTCGCGCACCGGCTGCTCGACCCCGGTCTCGTTGTTGACCCAGATCAGCGAGCAGATCGCCACCTCGGCAGTGAGCGCCTCGAGCACCCGCTCGAGCGGCACCCGGCCGGAAGGATCCGGCGCCAGCCGAACCACCTGCGCTCCGCTTGCCTCGAGCTGCTTCATCGCGCCCAGGACGCAGGGGTGCTCGATGCTCGTGGTCACCACCCGGGTGCGGCCGGGATCCTTGCGGGCGGCCCAGGCGCCCTTGATCGCGAGCGCGGCGCCCTCGGATCCGGAGGCGGTGAAGATCACCTCGCGCCCTTCGCAGCCGAACGCGCGGGCGACCGCGTCCCGCGCGGCGGTCAGCCGGGTCCGCGCCGCCCTGCCCGCCTGGTGCACGCTCGAGGGGTTGCTGCCCGGCGCGGCGAGGCCACGGGTGAGCGCCGCGGCCGCCTCAGCCAGGAGCGGCGCGCCGGCGTTGTAGTCGAGGAAGATCACGAATCTTGCTGGGCGACGTTGAGCAGAGCGGTGCCGCGCTCTCCTTCGACGCCAAAGGCTTTCTGAAAGCGGCTCACGACTTCCTGCTTCAGCGCCGCCCGATCTCTTCGCGTGCCGGACAGCGGAATCCGCGCGCCCGCCATGCTGCCGTGCCCGCCGGCCGAGCCGCCGAGGCCGACCAGGGTGTCGCGAATCAGCCGGCCGGCGCGCATCCGCCGATCGCTGACCCGCAGCGAGAGGTACAGCTGGCTGCGGAAAGAGCCGAACGCCAGCGACCAGCGCGGGCCTTCGAGGAACGACAGCCGCTCGGCGACTTCGGCGACCATGTCGGGGCTGTAGACCTCGCCCAGATCGGTGATCACCGCGTCCGAGTAGACCTTCGCCCGCTTGATCGCCTGGTAGTAGAGCTTGAAGTAGCGCGCCGGCAGCTCGGGGTGCTCGATCTGCCCGAGCAGGGTGCGGTCGATCTTCGGGAACAGCCACAGGTAGCTGTCGATGTCCGGATCGTAGGTCTGCCGGTCGAGGTCCCGGGTATCGGCCTTGATCCCGTAATAGAGCGCGGTGGCCAGCTCGGATCCGGGCTCGAGGCGCGCCGCGCGCAGGTACTCGACCAGCAGCGTCGAGGTGGCGCCGTAGTTCCGGCCGACGTCGGCGAAGGGCGCCAGCTGCCCTTCTTCGCGCAGCGGGTGGTGATCGATCACCACGTCGGCCTTCACCCCGGGCGGCAGCGAGTGGTTGCCCACCGGCTGCTGGGTGTCGACCAGGCAGGCCAGATCGTACTCGTCGAAGATGATCTGGGAGACCGGGGTCAGCGGCAGCTTGAGCACCTTGACGAAGGCGAGGTTCTCGGCGCGCCCGATGATTCCGCCGTAGGCGACCTTCGCCTCCAGCCCGGCGCGCTTCTCGAACAGCACCGCCAGCGCGCAGGCCGAAGCGATCGAGTCGGGATCCGGGTTGTCATGAGTGAGGATCACCACCCGCTTCTTCCCGCGGGCGAGCTTCATCAGCCGCTCGACCTTCACTTTCGCGGAGAGCGAAGCGACGTTCAGCGGAGTGAGCGCAGCGCCCAAGGTGACCTCAATTCACGGCTTTGTACTTCCGCGCATCGTCGCGGAAATACTTCAGCGCGTTGTCGAGTGAGTTCTCCATCGCATCCATCATCAGGTTGGCGAAGCTGCCGACCGTGCCCCGGAACGCCTCGTAATACTTCTGGCGGTCGATGGAGTGGATCACCGAGGGGAACATCTGGTTGCGCAGCAGGATCAGGTTGCTGAGCATCCGCCCGACTTTTCCCGAGTGCTCGGCGAACGGAAAGATCTGGATGAACTGATGCTGCACCCGGGCCGACTGCAGAATCGGGTGCTGCTCGCGAAACTCCGCGGTGGCGGTGAAGTCGATCAGCTTCTCGAGCGCCGGGAGGATCTTCGCCGGCTGGGCGATCTCGTGGAAGTAGGTGCGGTGCAGCGGCATGTCCTTGCGCAGCCCGGCCCGTTCGCGTTCCTTCGCCAGTTCCTTCTCACTTCGCTCGCGGCGCTCGGCGGCAGCGCGGGCGGCCTGCGCTTCGGGCGTGTTGCCCGCCAGCAGATCGTGGATGCGCCGCACCTGGGTCATCGTCACGCCACCCGACTTCTTGCTAATCGTCTTCGCTTCCTCGCGCAGGTATTCGAGGCAGGACTTGTGGTTCCGGATCTCGAGCACGATCGGCATCAGCGAGGCCTCGGCGGCGATCGCTCCGGGGCGCAGGGCGGCCATCAGCTCCTGGCCGGTGTAGACGACGCCCTCGAGCGCGTTGTCGTGGTAGACCCACGACATCTCGAACTTTTCGAGGAAGTCCTGCGAGGCCACCTTCTTGCTGGCGAGGATGTCGCGCAGCGCCTCGTTCTTCTCCTCGATGTATTGGTACCGTTCCTTCACGCGGCGACGGTATACAGATTTCGATCTGACTGCGCTACGGAGAATGACTCAAGTCGATGATTTGACTGTCGAATTTCGACGTCGCCCCAATTGACTTCTCGGGCGCCCGATCTGCTTCCGGCGCCGATTAGCCGCGCCCGCCTCGAAGGGGGGAAGCGGTAGAGCACGGGAATCGAACTCGCCAGGGACGACTCTCATCGCCCCTCGCCGGTTTTGAAGACCGGGCCTGTCACCAGAGCAGGAAGCCCTACCGTTTTCGCAGATAGCACGCTAATCGCGGCCAGCCATGAACGACGCCTTCTATGACCGGATGCGCAGTGAGGCCGAGCAGATCCGAGCCGCGGGGCTGTTCAAGAACGAGCGGGTGATCACCTCGCCGCAGCGCGCGAAGATCACCGTCCAGGGTGGGCAGCAGGTGCTGAACTTCTGCGCCAACAACTACCTCGGGCTGGCCGACTCTCCCGAGCTGATCGCCGCGGCCAAAGCGGGCCTCGACGCGCACGGCTACGGGATGTCGTCGGTGCGGTTCATCTGCGGCACCCAGGACATCCACAAGAAGCTGGAAGAGAAGATCTCGGCCTTCCTCGGCACCGAAGAGACGATCCTCTTCTCGTCCTGCTGGGACGCCAACGGCGGGCTGTTCGAGATCGTGCTGGGCGAGGAGGACGCGGTGGTTTCCGACGCGCTCAACCATGCGTCGATCATCGATGGGATCCGGCTGTGTAAGGCGAAGCGCTTTCGCTACGCCAACAACGATCTGAACGATCTCGAGGCGAAGCTCCTCGAGGCGAAGGCGGCCGGCGCGCGCTTCATCCTCATCGCCACCGACGGCGTGTTCTCGATGGACGGAGTGATCGCCGACCTGAAGGGGATCGTCGCCCTGGCCCAGAAGCACGGAGCGCTGACGATGGTCGACGACTCGCACGCGGTCGGCTTCACCGGCGAGAAGGGCCGCGGCTCGCACGAGCTCAACGGCGTGCTGGGGAAGATCGACATCCTCACCGGCACCCTCGGCAAGGCGCTGGGCGGCGCCTCGGGCGGCTACGTCTCGTCGCGCAAGGAGATCGTCACCCTGCTGCGCCAGCGCGCGCGGCCCTACCTGTTCAGCAACACCCTGATGCCGGCGATCGCCCACGCGACGGTGGCGTGCCTCGAGCTGCTGGAGCAGAGCGACGCGCCCCGAGCGCGGCTGCGCGACAACAGCGCCCACTTCCGCGCCGAGATGACCCGGCTGGGCTTCACCCTCGCCGGCAAGGGGCACCCGATCATCCCGGTGATGCTCGGCGACGCGAAGCTGGCGGGAGACTTCGCCCAGGCGATGCTCGCCGAAGGGATCTACGTGGTCGGCTTCTCGTACCCGGTGGTGCCGCAGGGGAAGGCGCGGATCCGCACCCAGATGTCCGCCGCCCACACCAAGGAGCAGGTCGATCAGGCGATCGCGGCCTTCGCCAAAGTCGGCCGCAAGCTCGGAGTCATCTCGTGAACGCGTTCCCCAAGGAGCAAGCCCCATGAAGGCGCTGGTCAAGGCGAAGAAGGAAGTCGGGCTGTGGCTGCAGGACGTGCCGGTGCCGGAGGTCGGGCACAACGACGTGCTGATCAAGATCAAGAAATCGGCGATCTGCGGCACCGACATCCACATCTGGAACTGGGACGCGTGGAGCCAGAAGACGATTCCGGTGCCGATGCACGTCGGTCACGAGTTCATGGGCGAGGTGGCCGAGGTGGGCAGCGCGGTCACCGGGTTCAAGAAGGGCGATCGGGTCTCGGGGGAAGGGCACCTGACCTGCGGCAACTGCCGCAACTGCCGCGCCGGAAAGCGGCACCTGTGCCGGAACACCGTCGGCGTCGGGGTCAACCGCCCCGGCTGCTTCGCCGAGTACCTGTCGATTCCCGCCTCGAACGTGTTCCGGATTCCGCCCGAGATCCCGGACGAGATCGCGTCGTTCTTCGATCCGCTCGGCAACGCGGTGCACACCGCGCTGAGCTTCGACCTGGTGGGCGAGGACGTGCTGATCACCGGCGCCGGCCCGATCGGGGTGATGGCGGCGGCGATCTGCAAGCACGTCGGCGCGCGCCACGTGGTCGTCACCGACGTCAACGAGTACCGGCTGTCGCTGGCGAAGAAGCTCGGCGCCACCCGCACCGTCAACGTCAGCAAGGCGTCGATCGACGACACGATGAAGGAGCTCGGGATGACCGAGGGCTTCGACGTCGGCCTCGAGATGAGCGGCAACGCCGAGGCGCTGCGGTCGATGCTGAAGGCGATGAACCACGGCGGCCGGGTGGCGATCCTCGGGATCCCGGTGGCCGAGGTGGCGATCGACTGGAACCAGGTGATCTTCAAGGGCCTGGTGCTCAAGGGGGTGTACGGCCGGGAGATGTTCGAGACCTGGTACAAGATGACCGCGATGCTCCAGTCGGGGCTCGACATCAGCCCGGTGCTCACCCACCGCTTCAAGATCGCCGACTACCAGGAAGCGTTCGAGACGATGCGCACCGGCCAGTCCGGGAAGGTGGTGCTCGATTGGGCCGCGTGAGAGCCAAGGCGGCGAAGAGCCCGAAGAAGCGGTTCGTCGCGATGGCGGGCAACATCGGCGCGGGCAAGACCACCGCCGCGAAGATGATCAGCCAGAAGTTCGGCTACGAGCTGTTCGACGAGCCGGTGATCGATAACCGGTTCTTGAAGGACTACTACGGGCAGATGAAGCGCTGGAGCTTCACCCTGCAGCTCGAGTTCCTGATCCGGCGGATCGAGCACCACGAGCTGATTCACACCGTCCCGAAGAGCTGCATCCAGGATCGCACCCTCTACGAGGACCCGGAGATCTTCGCCAAGTACCTCCACGGCCTGGGGAACATGACCGACGCGGAGCTCGAGCTGTACTTCGAGTACTTCCAGCGGCTGTCGCGCACCATCGTCCACCCGGACAAGGTGATCTGCTTCGACGTGCCCGAGGTCGACGTGCTGATGAACCGGATCAAGAAGCGCGGACGCGAGGAAGAGAAGGGCATCGGCTCGTCCTTTCTGCGCGGGCTCAACGGGTACTACGCGACCTTCCCGATGGTGCTGCAAGGCAAGTACGGGATCGACGTGCTGACGTTCGACGTGACCTCGCTCGACATCCGCGGTGGGCGCGGCGCCGAGGAGTTCATGGACAAGGTGACGGACTTCCTCTCCGCCTGAGCGCCGCGATGGATCCCAAGCCGCCAGCGCAGTCGGTGGTCGAGATGGCGCAGCTGCTGTTGCCGGGAGACGCCAACTCGCTCGGCGCGGCGTTCGGCGGCACGGTGATCGGGTGGATCGACATCTGCGGGGCGATCGCGGCCCAGCGGCACTGCCGGCAGATCGTGGTGACCGCGTCGATGGACGATCTGCACTTCCACGCACCGATCAAGGTCGGCTGGACGGCGATCCTCAAGGCGCGGGTGCTGGCCGCCTTCAGCAGCTCGATGGAGGTGGGGGTGACGGTCCACTCGGAGAACCCGCTGACCGGCGAGCGCGCGCTCACCACCAGCGCCCTGCTGACCTTCGTCGCGCTCGATCACGACGGAAACCGGGTGCCGGTGCCGCCGCTGCTGCTCACCACCGACGACGAGAAGATCGCCAACGAGGCGGCGGTGGTGAGGCGAAAAGAGCGGCTCACCCGTCGCGGGCAGGGCGCGAGCTGGCACGCGCTGGTTACCCGATCCCACTCGAGCTGAACGATGCGCCTGGCGGTCACCAGCGACCTTCACTACGACTTCGAAGGGCACCTCACCCGGCCGGCAGCGGTCGAGGAGTTGGTGCTGTCGCTGGTCGACAGCCGGCCCGACGCGGTGGTGCTGGCGGGAGACATCGCCAACGGGTACGCCGCGTTCGAGGCGTGCCTGGCCGAGTTCAAGGGGCTGGGGGTGCCGGTCGGAGTGGTGGCGGGCAACCACGATCTGTGGCGCGACGAGAAGCTGGGGCTGTCGACCGAGGCGCTGTGGGGCGGCGCGCTGGAGGAAGCGTGCGAGCGGCAGGGGCTGGTCTGGCTCGAGTCGAGGTCGATCCGGGTCGGCGAGGTCGCGGTGGTCGGCTCGATGTGCTGGTACGACTACTCGGCGCTCGACCCGTCGATCGCGATGACCCGCGAGGAGCTGGCCCGGGTGAAGAGCGCGCTCAACGCCGACGCGCGGAAGATGGACTGGCGCCGCAAGGACGCCGACTTCGCCGCCGAGCTCGAGCGGGCGCTGCTGCGGCGGCTCGACGCGCAGGCCAGCGACCCGGCGGTGACTGCGGTGGCGGTGGTGACCCACGTGCCGCTGCTGGAGCAGCAGATCACCCGCCGCCCGGAGGACCCGCGCTGGAGCACCACCAACGCGTACTACGGGAACCTGACCACCGGCCACGCGGTGCTGCAGCGGCCGAAGGTGAAGGCGATCGTCAGCGGCCACAGCCACGTCGGCCAGCAGGCGGTGGTCGAGCGGGGCGCGCTGGGGCCGGTGGCGGCGTACGTGGTGCCCAGCGACTACCAGCAGCCGAAGTTCGTGCTGCTCGAGCTGTGACTCTACTTCTGCAGCGTCAGGGTGTGCCCGTCGGCGCCGAGCTCGGTGATGTTGGCGACGGTGGCCGGCTTGTAGCCGGGCGCTTCGATCGTCACCGGTTCCCCGCTGAACGGGTTGCGCTGGGTGAAGAAGACGTTCGCCAGATCGTTGGTGCGCAGGTTGGCGACCACCTCTTCCCCCTGCTTGAACGACAGCAGCAGGTCCTGCAGGTAGTTGCCTTCCGGATCGAGCGCCTTGAGCCAGAACCCGGTCGAGGGCGCCATCTCGAGCTCGAGGATCTTCGATCCGGTGAGGGTGGCGTCCTCGAGGTACGAGGGCGAGTAGCCGTCGGCGACGGCGACCAGCCGGACGTTGGAGAACGGCTCGGCGACGGCGATCTGGCCGCGCGCGTTGGTGTGGCCTTTGAAGACCGCTTCGCTCAGGCAGGACTCGCCGCGGGGGCAGCTGGCCGGCTCTTTGGTGACGGTGACCATCGTGCAGGTCAGCGGCCCGGCGGTGCGCGCGTCGAGCAGCACGACGTCGCCCTTCCCTTCCGGGCCACAGGCCGACTTCTTGTCCGGGCTCGGCGCGCCGGGCTGCTCCGAACGGGCGCTGTCGAACAGGTGGTCCTCACCCACGGAGGGCTTGGGGGTCGCGCACGCTCCAAGCAGGAGCGCGGCGGCGATCATCCCGGCGGCGGGTCTCACGTCGAGAACGAGGTGCCGCAACCGCACGAGGACTTCGCGTTGGGGTTGCTGAACTTGAACCCCGCGCCCATCTCGGTCTTCTGGTAGTCGACCTCGGTGCCGGCGAGGTAGTTGCTGCTGACCGGGTCGGTGCAGATCTTAACCCCATCCTGTTCCCAGATCAGATCGCCCGGCTTCGACTCCTTCATCACGTTGAGGTCGTAGCCCAGGCCGCTGCAGCCGGCGGGGACGACGCGAACGGTGAGGAAGTAGCCCTCGAACTTCTGGCTCTTCATCACGTCCTTCACCTGGGCGATCGCCTTCGCGGTGAGGGTGAGCTTCGAGGTCGAGCCGGTCGCGGCCGGGGTCGACTCGCTGGCGGCGGGGGCAGTGGTCTCGGCGGGGTTCGAGCTGGTTTCCATGTCTGCGTCTTATAACGAGGGTGGCGCGGCTCGCCAGTGGGGGCTCAGGAACCCGAGCGGCTGCGGCCGCCGTCGACGGCGAGGATCTGCCCGGTGATGAAGCGGGGCCCGCTGACCAGGAAGCCGACGGTGTCGACCACGTCGGCGGGGCTGCCGAAGCGCTGCTGCGGGATCCGGCCCTTGAGCTGCTCGAGCGCCTCGGCAGACAGGTCGACCGGAGGAAGCACGGTGCCCGGCGCGACGCCGTTGACCCGGATCTGCGGCGCCAGCTCGAGCGCGAGGCAGGCGGTGAGCGAGGCGAGCGCCGCCTTGGTCATGCAGTAGGCCGAGTAGTGCCGCCAGGCGTTGATCGCCCCGCCGACGTCGAGCACGTTCACCACGTCTCCCCGCCCCCGCGCCTTCATCCCCGGCGCCACCGCCTGGGTGAGCAGGTAGGGCGCGCGGGCGTTGAGCGCCCACTGCCGATCGAGGGTGTCGAGCGGGGTCTGGAGAAAGTCGGCCCGCAGGTAGATCGCCGCCGAGTTGATCAGCACGTCGATGTCGCCCAGCCCGGCCTCGATCGCCTTCACCAGCGGGGCGATCGCGGAGGCGTCGGTGAGGTCGGCCCCGAAGGCCATCGCCCGGTTGCCGTCGACCTTGATCGCGCTGACCGTCTGGTCGGCCCCTGCGCGCGAGCCATGGAAGTGGACCGCCACGTCGGCGCCCAGCCGGCCGAGGCCGAGCGCGATTTCCCTGCCCAGCCGCTGGCCCCCTCCGGTCACCAGGGCGACTCTTCCCGACAGGGGCCTTGCGATCGCATCGGTCATGGAAGGGCGTTATATCCGGCGGTTCAATGGCACCTACGTTCCGTGATCTGCTCGCCGCGACCAAGAAGTCGATTCGGGAAATCACCGTCGACGAGCTGAAGCGCCAGCTCGACAGCAGCGCCCCGCTGAAGCTGATCGACGTCCGCGAGACCGAGGAGTTCGGCGCCGGCCGGCTGCCGGGCGCGATCTCGGTGCCCCGCGGCTTTCTCGAGTTGAAGATCGAAGAGAAGGCCAAGCGCGACGAGGCGCTGATTCTCTACTGCGCCGGCGGAGTCCGCTCTGCCCTCGCGGCCCGCTCGCTGGCCGAGCTGGGCTACACCAACGTCCAGTCGCTGGCCGGGGGCTACAACCGGTGGCACGACGCCGCCTACCCGACCGAGACGCCGTTCGTGCTCACCGCCGAGCAGAAGGAGCGCTACCGCAGGCACCTGTCGATCCCCGAGGTCGGGGAAGAGGGCCAGGCGAAGCTGCTGAAGGCGAAGGTGCTGCTGATGGGCGCGGGCGGGCTGGGCTCTCCGGCGGCGCTCTACCTGGCGGCGGCCGGGGTGGGCACGATCGGGATCGTCGACATGGACGTGGTCGATCTGTCGAACCTGCAGCGGCAGGTGATCCACACCCAGGAGCGCCGGGGGATGGCGAAGACCGCCAGCGCGGCCGAGGCGATCGCGGCGCTGAACCCGGACGTGAAGGTGGTGCCGTTCCAGGAGCGGCTGACGTCGGGCAACATCGATCGAATCTTCGACGGCTTCGATCTGATCCTCGACGGCGGCGACAACTTCCCCACCCGCTACCTGATCAACGACGCCTGCGTGAAGCACCGCAAGCCGAACATCCACGGCTCGATCTACCGGTTCGAGGGCCAGGTCACGACCTTCATCCCCTACCAGGGGCCGTGCTACCGCTGCCTCTATCCGCAGCCGCCGCCTCCGGACATGGCGCCCTCGTGCGCCGAGGCGGGCGTGCTGGGGGTGCTGCCGGGAATCGTCGGCCTGTTCCAGACCAACGAGGCGCTGAAGCTGATCTTGAAGCTGGGTGAGCCGCTGAACGGGCGGCTGCTGACGCTCGACGCGCTCGGCTCGACGTTCCGCACCCTGAAGCTGCGGCGGGACCCCGCCTGCCCGGTCTGCCGCGACGGCGCGAAGATCGAGTACATCGATTACGAGCAGTTCTGCGCCGCCTGAGGCGGGATGCACCCCGCCTGCTCAAAGGAGTAACCGCTCGGCACAGCCGCTGCACTTTGAGCACCTCGCACAGCGGAGGTGCCCAGAAATGCCCGTTCTCAAGATCCCGTGGGTTGCCGCTTTCTTGCTGCTCGCCAGCTGCGCTCACCGGGAGCTGACCGGCGAGGAGCACCGCGAGGCGGCGGCCGCCGACCTCGAGGTGGCCGAGCAGGAGCGG
>JAGSPQ010000494.1 GCA_018262385.1 Myxococcaceae bacterium
GATTGCTTCCGGCATGTTGCACATGAAGGCGAACGCCGGCGGAGAGACCCCGACCTGGGCGACGTAATAAATGCGCAGCGCCTTGCCCTTCGAGAACGGCGCCGGGTGCTCGGTGGTGACGTGCTCGAGCAGCTTGTTCAGCTGGGGGGTGGGCGCGCGGAAGTGGGCCTGGTCGAACAGCGACGCACAGAGGGCGGGGACCTTCTCGACCCGGACTCCGTCCTTCGCCGAGCAGAACAGCACCGGGGCCCACGACGCCCAGGGCAGCTTGTATTTGAGCTCCTCGCGAAAGGCCTCTTCCTTGGTCTTCCCGGCGACGGTGTCCCACTTGTTGACCAGGATCAGCAGCGGGCGGCCCTTGTCCTCGGTGATTCCGGCGATCTTCGCGTCCTGGTCGACCGCGGGCTCGGAGGCGTCGATCACCAGCACGGTGACGTCGGAGTCCTCGATCATCCGCAGCGAGGCGAGCACCGAGAACTGCTCGACCCGGTGGGAGATGGTGGCCTTGCGGCGAATTCCGGCGGTGTCGGTGAGGATGAACTTCCGGCCCTCGCGCACCAGCGGGCTGTCGATCGGATCGCGGGTGGTGCCGGCGATCGGGCTGGTGATCAGCCGCTGGGTGCCGAGCAGGGCGTTGATCAGGGTCGACTTGCCGACGTTGGGGCGGCCGACGATCGCCACCCGGATCGGGCGGTCGGCGTCGGGCGCCTCGGGCAGGCCTTCCGGGCTGGCGTCGGCGGTCTTCAGCCGGCGGGTGGCCCGGCCGCCGCGGGGATGCTCGCCCACCGTCGGGGGGCCTTCGGGGGCCGGGGGCAGCAGCGAAAGCACCTGCTCGCGCAGGCCGTTGATCCCCAGCGAGTGCTCGGCCGAGACCGCCAGCGGCTCGCCCAGCCCCATCCGGTGGAACTCGGAGATCACCACGTCGGCGGTGCGGTGATCGTCGCACTTGTTCACCACCAGCACGACCGGCCGGCCCGACTTGCGCAGGTAGCGGGCGACCTCGTTGTCGGCCCCGGTGACGCCCAGCCGGCCGTCGACCACGAACAGCACCACGTGACATTCCTCGACCGCCGCCTGGGCCTGGACCCGCACGTGGGCCGCCAGCGGATCCGCGCGCTCGCCCTTCTCGTCGGCGGGGACGAAGCCGCCGGTGTCGACGAGGGTGATCTGCCGATCGTCGAGCACCCCGTCGGCGTAGTGCCGGTCGCGGGTCACCCCCGGCGAGTCCTCGACGATCGCCTTGCGCTTGCCCAGCAGCCGGTTGAACAGCGTCGACTTGCCGACGTTCGGCCGGCCGACGATCGCCACCAGCGGGCGGGCCACGGGTTCAACGGTCACTCGGGTACCCCATCTTGGCCAGCCCAGCCGGGCTCTCGCTCCAGCCCTCGGCGACCTTCACCTGCAGCGCGAGGAAGACGTGCGAGCCCAGCAGCCGTTCGATCGACTTGCGCGCCTCGGTTCCAATTTCCTTCAGCATCGATCCGCCCTTGCCGATCACGATCGCCTTCTGGCTGTCGCGCTCGACGAAGATCGACGCGTCGATGCGGACCAGGCCGGTCAGCCCGCCCCGGGTGGCCTGGCTGGTCTTGCCCTTCTTCACCGGCCGGGGGGTGTCGCGCTCGGACTCGTCGAAGTCGTTGATCACCACCGCCGCCGAGTAGGGCACTTCCTGCCGGGTGTGCCGCAGCACCTGCTCGCGAATGTACTCGGCCACCAGCACCTTCTCGGCCTGGTCGGTGAGCATCTCGGGCGGGTACATCGCCTCGGCCTGCGGCATCAGCTTGAGCACCAGGTCGAACAGCGCCTCGACGTTGTCGCCCTCGAGCGCGCTGACCGGCACCACCTCGGCGAAGGGGAACTCCTTGCGGTAGGCGTCGATCAGCGGCAGCAGCAGCGGCTTGAGCACGTTGTCGATCTTGTTCACCACCAGCACGGTCGGCTTGCGCAGCTTCGCCAGCTCGGTGAGCACCAGCCGGTTGCCCTCGCCCACCTCGACCACCTGATCCTCGCGCTTGCCGGCGGCCTCGATCAGGAACAGCACCACGTCCGCGTCCTTCGCGGCCTGCAGCGCCAGCTCGACCATCAGCTTGTTGAGCGGCCCCTTGGCGGCGTGGATCCCGGGGGTGTCGAGGAAGGCGATCTGCCCTTCCGGCCGGGTCACCACCCCGAGGATCTTGCTGCGGGTGGTCTGCGGCTTGGGCGAGACGATCGCCAGCTTCTCGCCGACCAGTCGGTTGAGCAGCGTGCTCTTGCCGACGTTGGGCCGGCCGATCAGCGCTGCGAACCCGCTTCGGTAGGAAAGAGACATCGGGTGGGCTTGCCTCTTTCCTAAGGTCGCGCCCGCGTGCGGCGGGTCAGGGCTTGTCGGAGATCTTGAGCTTCTTCAGCTTGATCTCGGTCTTCGGCCGGTCGCCCGAATCCTTCGGGACGATGTTCGCGATCCGGTCGATCACGTCCTGCCCGCTTATCACCTCACCGAAGATGGTGTGGCGGTTGTTGAGCCAGGGGGTCGCCACCACGGTGATGAAGAACTGCGAGCCGTTGGTGCCCGGGCCGCTGTTGGCCATCGCCAGCATCCCCGGCCGGTCGAACTTCCGGCCGCTGGTGAACTCGTCCTCGAAGCGGAAGCCGGGGCCGCCGGTGCCGCGCCCGAGCGGATCGCCGCCCTGGATCATGAAGTTGGGGATGCAGCGGTGGAGCACGGTGCCGTCGTACAGGGAAGTGCCCTTCATCGCCTTCTCGGTGGCGGGGTGGGTCCACTCCTTCTCGCCCGTCGCCAGCCCGACGAAGTTCTCCACCGTCTTCGGAGCGTCCTTCGGGAACAGGCGCACCACCACATTGCCTTCGGTCAGCTCGAAGGTCGCGTACAGGTCGTGGCCCGCGCGGGCCTCTTCCATCATGGACATGGGGTTTGCCTATTTCTCAAGCGGTTGGGGTTTTACGGCTGGGTGTCGGACAGGATCACATCGGTGAGGACCACATCGACCTTCGGGCGATCCGCACCGTCGCGTTCGACCCGACTGATCTTCTCGACCACGTCGTAGCCCTTCACGACCTCGCCGAAGATGGTGTGCTTGTTGTTGAGCGCCAGCGGCATCGAGGTGGTGATGAAGAACTGGCTGCCGTTGGTGCCCGGGCCGGCGTTGGCCATCGCGAGCAGGCCGACGTGATCGAACTTGCGGCCGCTCTGGAACTCGTCCTCGAAGCGGTAGCCGGGGTCGCCCCGGCCGGTGCCGAGCGGATCGCCGCCCTGGATCATGAAGTTGTCGATCACCCGGTGGAAGATCGTCCCCCGGTAGAGCGGCGAGGTCACCTTCGAGCGGGTCGCCGGGTGCACCCACTCCTTCTCTCCGGTGGCCAGCCCGACGAAGTTCGCCACCGTCTTCGGGGCGTCCTTCGCGAACAGCTTGACCACGATCTCGCCCTCGCTGGTCTTGAGGGTGGCAAAGAGGTCGGCGCCCGCCTGGGCCTTGGTGGTCCACGGGCCGCTGCTGCCGGCCGCGCCGCCTTCGCTCTTGCAGCCGGCGAGCAGCGCCAGCGTGGCCAGGCCCAGCAGGCGACGCGAAATCAAGGAGCCTTCCCCTTCGCGGCGGGGGCCGCCGGCAGCTTGGGGGCCTTGTCCGAGATCACGATCCTGGTGATCGTCACGTCCTTGTTCGGCCGGTCGGCGCCGTTGCGCGGGACGTTGCTGATCTTCACCACCGTCTCGTAGCCGCTGACCACTTCTCCGAAGATGGTGTGCTTGTTGTTGAGCCCCTGGGGGGTCGAGGTGGTGATGAAGAACTGGCAGCCGTTGGTGCCGGGGCCGGCGTTGGCCATCGCGAGCAGGCCGACCTTGTCGAACTTGCGGCCGCTCTGGAACTCGTCGTCGAAGCGGTAGCCGGGGTCGCCGCGGCCGGTGCCGGTCGGGTCGCCGCCCTGGATCATGAAGTCGGGGATCACCCGGTGGAAGATCACCCCGTCGTAGAGCGGCTTGCCGGTCTTCTTCGCGCCGTCGGCGCCCGTCCATTCCTTCTCGCCGGTGGCGAGGCCGACGAAGTTGGCGACCGTCTTCGGGGCGTCTTTGGAGAACAGCTTGAGGACGATGTCCCCCTCGCTGGTCTTCATCGTCGCCCACAGGTCGGTGCCCTTGGTGGCGAGATCGGTGAACTTGGGGCCCGCGAAGGCGAAGGTCGGCAGCAGCGCGGAGAGGACGAGGATTGGCTTGAGGTTCATGGCGGGCGGAACCTATTTCGCGCCGCCGGTGCCTCCAATGGGTTTTTCATTGGCGTCGGCGGGTTCCCGGAGCATCCGCAGGGTCTTCTGGGCGGCGGCCTGCTCGGCTTCCTTCTTCGATCGGCCGCTGCTGCGGGCAAAGACGTCGGT
>JAGSPQ010000495.1 GCA_018262385.1 Myxococcaceae bacterium
CTGGTGCTGCTCGACGTGCGGATGCCCAACGTGAACGGCGAGCAGTTCTGCCGCTTCATCAAGAGCAACGCCCTCTTCTCGGGGATCAAGGTGCTGCTGTGCTCGGCCGAGAACGAGGAAGAGCTGAAGCGGATCGTGCGCGACGCCGGCGCCGACGGCTACGTCACCAAGGACTCGCTGATCGCGAAGACGATCCTCGACGAGCTCGAAGTCCGCTGACCTCGCTTCGGTCACCCATTTCAGTCTTGCGGTAAGGCGGGTTCCCATCGAATCCCTTTTGGATCCGAGGACTTGGGCGATCGATCCGCGCACGCGTGTACCAGTGGTCAACCGACTTGACGTCGGACAGGCCGCAATTTCAAGCGGTTGAGCACCCGAATCGGCTGGCTCGCCGGCTGCTCTAAGCCGCTTCCGCATGTACACGGTTCGGCCCGGCGACAACCTCAGCGCGATTGCCCAACGGCACGGGGTGGCGCTGGGGAAGCTGCTGGCGGCCAACCCCCAGGTGAAGAGCCCGAGCCTGATCTTCGCCGGGCAGGCGATCCACATTCCGGGCGACGGCTTCGACGGCCCCCGCCCTGCCCCCCAGCGCACCGGGCTGCAGCGCGGCGCGACCGGCAACCCCGTCCTCTCGATGCAGCGCAAGCTGGTCGCCAAGGGCTTCCTCACCGCCGGGCAGCTGGCCACCGGGCCGGGGATCTTCGGCCCGCGCACCGAGGCCGCCGTTCGCGCCTTCCAGGCTTCCCGCGGCCTGCCGACCACCGGCGTCGCTGGCCCCCAGACCCTCGGGGCGCTCGACGGCGACGGCTACGCCCCTCCCGCGCGCCCCGCTCCCGCTCCCTCGCCGGAGCAGAACGATCGCCACCTCCCCCAGTACGACGGCCGGCGGCCCGCGCCCGGCGTCGCCAATACCCGCGCCTGGGAGCCCGTCACCGCCCCGGTGCGCAGCAACGCCAGCAACCGCAGCCGCGGCCTCTACGACGACGTGGTCAACCAGTTCGCGGTCGGGGTGAACCTCCGCTACGCCCGCCGCGACGGAAACACCTACTGCAACATCTTCGTCTGGGACGTGACCAAGGCGATGGGCGCCGAGATCCCCCACTGGGTGAACGGCCGCGAGCTCGACGCCAACAGCTGCAACAGCTGGCTGCGCAGCCAGGGCGCGGCCCACGGCTGGAAGCAGCTGTCGGCCTCGGAGGCCCAGGCAGCGGCGAACCGCGGCCAGCCCGCGGTGGCCAGCTGGAACAACCCGGTCGGCATCGGCCACATCGCGATGGTGCGCCCCGGCACGATCAACGACAGCGGCCCCGCCTCGGCGCAGGCCGGCGGCCACAACTTCAACTTCGGCCACATCGCCAACGGCTTCGGCTCGCGGCAACCGACTTACTGGGTCCACGCCTAAGCGCGCGAACCCCCACAGCGTCAGAAACTGGAATTGGTCCGGTTTCGAGCGGGACTCTCGCTTTCCCCCTTTGGCGAGAGTCCCGTTTATTTTCCGCAGCAGATGTCGCCCGGCCCGTTCAAGATCGTCGCCCTCTGGTGCTGGTACCGCGGCGCGGGCTTTCACGGCTACCAGCGCCAGCAGGCCCTGCGCACCGTCCAGGGCGAGCTGCTGAGCGGGTTCACGGCGGCCGGGCTGTCGCGAAACCCGGTGGTGGCCGGCCGCACCGATCGGGGAGTCAGCGCCCGGATGCAGGTGCTGAGCGGCCGGCTCGAGCGGGACGCCACCCCGGAGGCGATGGTCGCCCGGCTCAACGCGGTGCTGCCCGAAGACCTGGGGCTGCACCTCGCCCGCGAGGCGCCGCCCGGCTTCCACGCCGCCTGGAGCGCCACCTCGAAGGAGTACCGCTACGCGCTGCCCGCCGGCGAGGCCGGAGATCTCGGGCGGCTGCAGCAGGCCGCCGCGCTGATCCCGGGGACCCACGACTTCAAGGTCTTCCACTTCAAGAGCAGCCAGCAGAAGCCGCGCACCGTCACCTCGGTCGAGGTCCTCTCCACGGCAGCGGGCGCCAGCGTGCGATTCATCGGCGAAGGGTTCGCCCGCCACATGGTGCGGATGCTGGTCGGCGGCCTCACCGCGGTCGCGCAGGGCCGCGTTCCGCTCGAGGTGTTTGCAGAAGGGCTGACGAGCCAGCGCAACTTCTACTGCCCGACCGCGCCGCCCGAGCCGCTCACCTTGTGGAGCGTGGGCTACCCGCCCGAGATCGATCCGTTCACCGCTGCCGAGCGGAGCGGCTTTTCCTGGCCGGCCGGCTGACCCGGCGCTCGCCCAGCCCGCGGGCGAAGTTCCCGATCACCAGCCCCGGCCGGGCCTCTTTGAGCTCGCGCAGCAGCGGGCCGATGCCGATCGGCGCTCCGCCGGCGCCGCGCTGGTGGGCGAGGTCGATGTACTGGAGCGGATCGATCGCCAGGCTGCGGGTCTGCACCTGGTCGACCCGGTACTTCTTCACCAGCCGCTTGAGCGCGTCGGCCTCGCCGCGGCGATCGGTGACGCCGGGGAACAGCAGCAGGTTGAGCGCGAGGTAGGCGCCTTGCTCGCGGGACAGCGCGATCGACGCCTCGACGTCGTCCCACCCGTACTTGTCCGGCCGGTAGTACGCCGCGTACAGATCGGGGTCGGCGGAGTTGAGCGACACCCGCACCGCGTCGAGCCCCGCGTCGTAGAGCGCGGCCAGCCCCTTGGTGAGGCTGGCGTTGGTGTTGATGTTGATCGAGCCCCGCTGGGTCCGCGCCCGCATGAAGCCGATCGCCTGGGCGATCTGCCGCCACCGGGTCAGCGGCTCGCCCTCGCAGCCCTGGCCGAAGCTGACCATCGTCCGCCCGGGAGCGTTCTGGAGATGAAACAGGCCGACCTGCCCCATCTGCTC
Source organism: Myxococcaceae bacterium (assembly GCA_018262385.1). Lineage (GTDB taxonomy): Bacteria > Myxococcota > Myxococcia > Myxococcales > Myxococcaceae > JAGSPQ01. Next base: position 2,868 of record JAGSPQ010000495.1, read on the forward strand.
GCCGCTCACCCCGTCGTCCATCCGGGTGTGCGACGAGGGCGGCCCGTCTTCCGGCTGCTCCGAGATGCAGCCCAGGCAGGCGGCGTTGCACATCGTCGAGGCGGGGATCGCAGCCTCGTCCCGGCAGTAGAAGACGTTCTGGCTGGTGAAGCAGCGGTAGACCAGCGCGCAGGTCTTCAGCTGGGCGAGCACCTTGTTGCCGGGGAAGCGCGCGAGGTGGGCGTGGACCTTCGCCTTGATCTCGGGGGTCGAGTACGAGGTCGGAGTCCAGTGCTGGCGGCGATCGGTGTGGAGCGCCCAGGCGACCGCTCCGCCTTCGCCCCACGCCGCGGCGGTGTAGGCCCACTGCGGCAGCACCGGCCCGTCGTCGTCCTTCACCTCGCCGGGGAGGAAGGTGCGGGTGTAGCCGGGGGGCAGCAGCGCGCCGACCGCGTGGGGGACGAACGGCTTGCCGTCGAGCTGGAACTGCCGCACCAGCTGAAGCTCGCCGGTCTGGGGATCGACGCCGACCGGAAGCCGCCCGGGCAGGTGGACCAGCTTGCCTTCTTTGGGGAGGGCGATCGGCCGGCCGTGCGCGGGCACCAGGCCCTCGCCGCTGCGCAAGGTGGCGAGCAGCCAGGGGTGCTCGACCACTCTGCCCTTGGGATCTGCCAACAACAGCCGCAAGCTCATCTGCTCAGTCGCTCCTTGCCGGGGTCCGTACCATCGAACCCTGGGGCCCAGCCAGACGTTGAACTCTTCATGATCGCTCTGATCCTAACTGTGCTCGCCGGGACCCCTTCCCTCTCCCTCACCGCCAGCGTCGACGGGGGAAAGCCGAAGGCCGGGTGGGTCTACGCCAGGGCAGGCCAGAAGGTGGTGCTGCAGGCGGCGGTCACCGGCGCGAAGGCGAAGTCGTGGCGGTGGTTCAAGCTCGAGGTGGCGAGCGAGTCGGTCGACAACACCCAGCCGAAGTTCCACTTCGAGCCGATCGCCTTCCGGGCGGTGGAGCTCGAGGGGTGCCGGGATCAGAGTGCGTGCGCGGCGGACGTCACCCCGTCGGTGCTGGCGAAGGTCGAGCAGCTGCCCGGGGTGGGCACGATGGCGTTCCAGGTGAAGGCGACTCTCGAGCAGGGCGCCGAGCTGGGCACCCCCGGGCTCGAGGCGGTGAAGTACGGCGGCCTCAAGCCGGAGGTGATGCGGGTGACCTTTCGCCGCGACGACTCGTACCTCGGCTACGTGAGCGAGCTGGTCAACACCCCCTACATCTTCGGCAGCGCTGGCCCCGACGGCCGCAACCAGTCCGACCTGCTGATCGGCGCCGACTGCGCGGACCTCGCCGTCTACGGCCGGCGGAGGATGGGGAAGAAGACCGAGTACACCTCGAGCTACGCGATCGACAAGCAGGCGCCCGAGCGGTTCCGCGGCGTGGCGGCGAACGACGAGGGCCGGGTGATCGACGCGGCCGGCAAGATCATCGCCTTCGGAGACAAGGGGGTGCGCGCGGGCGATCTGA
>JAGSPQ010000023.1 GCA_018262385.1 Myxococcaceae bacterium
GCTTCAGTGGCGTAGAGGCGCGCCCCCACCGCGGGGAGCGCTCCCCCCACATTCTTTCCGGCTGAGAATTCCCGGGGGAGCGCCGCGCCAGCTTGCGGCAGGTTGGCGGGCCCGGGGTTGGATCGGCAGTTGCGTAAGCGGCCGTCCGGCAAAGGGGCAGGTTGTTTGCCGGAGACGACGAACATGACGAAGCAAGGATGGCTGGTGGCAGTGGCGGTGATGGGGATTTCTGCTCCGGCCTTTGCCCAGCTCGGCAACGGTACGAACCCCGAGTGCCTGGGCAGCGACTGCGGCACCCCGAAGGAAGAGGGCGGCGGCGGCTGCGGCTGCGGGTGCGGCTGCTCGGTCTGGGTGGCGTACACCGACGACGGCAAGACCCTCGCGTACACCGACGACGCCGACGGCGATGGCAAGTCGGACGACAAGGACAACTGCCCGTTTGCTTCCAACCGCGATCAGATCGACGCCGACGGCGATCTGGTCGGCGACACCTGCGACAACTGCTCGGGCGCCTCGAACTTCGCCCAGCTCGACAGCGACGGCGACGGCTCGGGCGACCTGTGCGACGGCGACCTCGACGGCGACACCATCGCCAACCTCCAGGACAACTGCCCCTCGATTCCCAACCTCGATCAGAAGCGCACCCTTCCGGGCGCCGGTTTCGGCGACGTCTGCAACGACGACGACGACGGCGACCTGTTCAAGGACGCGATCGACTCCTGCCCGCTGGTGCCCAACCCCAGCCAGGCGATTCCGGCCGGCGCGGTCTGCAAGCTCGACCTCGACCAGGACAACGTGGGCGACAGCTTCGACAACTGCCCGGGAAAGGCCAACCCGACCCAGGCGGACACCGACGGCGACCTGGTGGGCGACGTGTGTGACTTCGACCTCGACAACGACGGGGTGCTGAACGTCGGCGACAACTGCCCGGGCGTGCGCAACCGCTCGCAGCTGAACGACGACGGCGATCTGCTCGGGGACTCGTGTGACTCGCACTACTGCGTCGTGATCGACCCGGCCTCGCCCAACGACTGCCTCGACCCGAACAGCCCCTTCAAGGTGCACGGCGGCGGCTCGGTGATGCTGGCGCGCGGTGAGAAGTTCCGCCTGCCGCTGTTCGCCAATCGCAACGGCGCGGCGATCGAATACGTCTGGACGGTGGCGCCGGGCGGCCGTCCCTCCGGCTCGACCGCGGCGGTCGAGAATCCCCGCGGCGCGGTCACCCTCAGCCGCCACTGGCAGTACGCGTACACCGACGGCAACACCCCCAGCTTCACCGCCGACGTCGATGGCGAGTACACCATCCAGGTCACCGGCACGCTGGCCTTCCCGGATCGCGCCTACCCGGATCAGAACAAGTCGACCTCGCAGCTGAAGCTCTCGGCCTCGCCCGACGGCAAGACCGGCCCGAAGTCCTGCAGCGCGATTGGCTTCGACCCGGCGCTGACCGGGCTGGGGCTGGCGCTGCTGGCGATGATCCGCCGCCGCAAGAGCTAGCCGCTCAGCGCGGCTGCAGCAGGCGCCCTCCGTTCATTCGAGCGGAGGGCGTTTTCGCGTGTGGCCCGGAAGCGCGCAGCGGCTACTGCAGCCAGAAGTACGCCGACGCGATCAACGACCGTCCCGCCACGACCTTCGACTTCTGGGTCAGCTGCGCGAGGGTGCGATCCTTCTCGGCGTACTTCTGCTCTTCCTGCTGGCGCAGCGCCGCCAGCTTCTTGCGGTACTCGCGCTCGAGCCGCTCGGCCTGGGCGCGCTGCTTGAGCCGCTCGGTCGAGTCGTCGATGGTCAGCACCTTGCGCCGCCCCAGCTCCCACTCGTCGCGCGCCTTCACCACCGCGGCGCGGGGCTGCAGCAGGCAGTCCTCGGCGAACCGATCGGCCCGCTCTCTCGCCGAGTCGAGCTCGAGCGCGTTCTTCCGCTCGGCGGCCCGCACCAGCTCGTCCTTGGTCGCGACCAGCGCCTTCTCGTGCTCGAGCGTCACCGAGACCGGAGGGCTCTTGCGCGTCTGCTCTTCCGTCGCGCCCAGCCGCGCGAACTGCTCGGCATCGGCCAGCGGCAGCGCGCGGAACGAGTCCCCGTCGCGCACCATCACCAGGTGCATCACCTTCTCTTCCGCCTTCAGCCCCGACAGCTCGACCCGGTAGGCGAACCACCAGCCCTCTTTGCCGGCCAGCGATCCCAGCTTCGGGGGCAGGGTGGAGGCGTCGAGCGCCAGGTAGCTCACCGCGTCGTTGGTGCGGGTGCGCACCTCCTTCGCCGCGTGCTGCAGCTGCCGCCGTCCCGAGGCCCGCTCGCCCAGCACCGAGCCGGTGAGCGCCTGGGTCGACCTCACCCGCTCGCCGACCTTCACCTTCGCCTGCTCGCCGGCCACCTTCAGCCGCCGCCGCACGTCGCCGTCGAACCGCTCGAGCAGCAGCGACCGCGCCTCGGTCATCCGCAAATCAATCCGCGTCTCGAGATCCTTCTGCAGCGCCTCGAAGGCGGCGTTGATCTCCTCGGGCAGCCGGCACGACTGGTAGATGTCGAGGATCCGCTTCTCGAAGTCGACCCCGTTCTCCAGCGCGCCGAGGATCTCGTCGGACGCTCCGAACACCCCGTCGAACAGGTTGAGCTTCTTCTCGAGCAGCTCGTAGAGCCGCGCGTCCGCCGCGTTCTGGCGGTTCAAGAAGTTGAGCACCAGCACGTCGCGCTGCTGCCCATAGCGGTGGCAGCGGCCGATGCGCTGCTCGACCCGCTGCGGGTTCCACGGCAGGTCGTAGTTCACCACCAGGTTGCAGAACTGGAGGTTCAGCCCCTCGGCGCCCGCCTCGGTCGACAGCAGGATCTGGGCCGAGTTGCGGAACCGCTCGACCAGCGCGCTGCGCTCTTCCGGGGTGCCCGCATCGCCCGACAGCAGCGCGATCTTCCCTTCCCAGCCGTGCGCCGACAGCAGGTTGAACAGGTACTGCTGGGTCCGCTTGCTCTCGGTGAAGATCACCGCCTTCTCGGGCCACTGGTGCGCGCGGGCCACGGTGAAGACCCGGTCGAGCGCCCGCTTGAGCGCCTCGCCCTTGGCGTTGATGGTGATCTTCGCCGCCCGCTCGGCGTAGGCGCGCAGCTCGAACAGCTCGCTGGTCAGCGTCTTCACCGTCGCCGGGCGGGAGGGCTCGTCGGCCCACTCCTCGGCTTCCTCCGAGTAGTTCTTCGCGTCCTCCGCCTCGACGAACAGATCCGCCGCCGCCGACAGCTTCGCGTACTTGATCCGCGCCTCGAGCGAGTCGGCCAGCCGCGCCAGCGTCGGAGCGATCGCGAACGTCGAGGACGCCAGCAGCTTGCGGTACACCAGCGTCAGCAGGGTCTTCTTCCCCGGCTCGATCGCCGCCGCTTCGCTGCGCCGCAGGTACTCGCTGACGTCGTCGTAGAGGCCCTGTTCCTCGGCCGAGGGGGCGAAGTCCTCCACCACGCTGCGCCGGTTGGTGAACCGCACGTACTCGCGCACCTGCCGCCGCAGCGTCCGCTGGACCACCGGCGCCAGCCGTTCCTTGAGCGCGACCGAGGCCCCCTCCGACAGCCCGCCGTGATCGGCGTCCACCGGGTAGTGGGTCTTGAAGGCGTCCTCTGGCCCGAGGATCTGCTCGTCGATCAACGACAGCAGCCCGAACAGCTCGGTGAGGCTGTTCTGCAGCGGGGTGGCGGTCAGCAGCAGCTTCGGCCGATCTTTGAGCGCCGCCCGCAGCGCCTTGCCGGTCTTGTTGCCCGGCTTGTGCGAGTTGCGCAGCCGGTGGGCCTCGTCGATCACCACCAGATCCCAGGGGATCGCCGAGAGCAGCTCGGGCCGGCCGGCCGCGAACGGAATCGAGGCGATCACCGGCATCGCCTGATCGAAGCAGTTGCCGGTCGCCCGCACCGTCCGCCCGTCGACCACCATCGACTCGAGATCGAACTTGCTGCGCAGCTCGCCCTGCCACTGCGAACGCAGCGTGGCCGGGGTGAGGATCAGCACCCGCCCTTTTCCTTCCGCGCACAGCTGGGCGATCACGATCCCCGCCTCGATCGTCTTGCCCAGCCCCACCTCGTCGGCGAGCAGGCAGCCGCCGCGGCTCATCGAGTCGAGCGCGAAGGCGGCCGCCTCCACCTGGTGGGGGTTGAGATCGACCTTCGCTTCCGAGAGGGCGCGCGCCACCCGGGCGGTGCCGTCGCCCCCGCGGGCGAGCAGCTCTTCGGCCACCAGGCGCTGGTGAAACCGGGTCAGCGCCGAGGGCTTTTCTGCGATCACCGGAGGGACAGAGACTTCTGCTGCAGACATGTCGCGCCATTGTGCTGGCGCGGATCCACTTCGCAAGTCCATGTTCTCTGAGGCCGATTTACCGCCTCGCGCGCGATCGCCATGTAGGCGTTTGGGCGACGTCGAGGTGGGTTGGTGTGTGCCTGCGGCCCGACGCCGGAACTACAGTTCCTGGTATTTCGGGTGCAAATACTTGTGGAGCTTCCTCGACACGTAGTCCCGGGCGAAGTTGCGCCACATCCCGCCCGGGTCGGTCGACTCGCACTGCACCTGGCCGTCCGACACTTCGAGGATCGCGTCGAAGTCGACCCCGACGATGCTGCCCGAGACCCAGACCCGCTCGCCGTTCCAGCGCTGGCTGACCCCAAAGCGGGACTTCCAATAATCGAGCAGCATCTGCACCCGCACGTGCGCTTCGGCGGTGGAGAACTTGTGACCTACTTTGAGCGTGATCGTTTCAGGCCCGAGCGTCTTCATGGCCGGCTGAGCGGACCCGGAGAGGACGAGGGTGACGAGGACGGTGGTGAGCATTCGAGGGGGTACCTTTTACTTCTACTGGGTCTGGGAAAGAAGCAACTGCGAATAGATGCGACGATCGGCAAAGCGCGGAATTCCCGTCGGCCGGCGTTTCCAGAAATTGATCGCGATCGTGAGCCGCAAACTCGGCTCGGGCGGCATTCGGCGCCCCGGGATCTGGTTTTCGGCGTCCAGCACCCCGTGGGTGAGCCGCCCGTCGAACCACACGTAGCGGTTCGGTAGCGGCTGGACCAGATCGAACGCCAGCCGGTCGGGCGCCATCGCCGGGTTGCGCGGGTTGGGCGGGGCGCGGGTGACGGCGAGCAGCCCGCCGCGGCAGCGGTTCAAGAACAGCACCGAGGATCTCGCCGGGTGCACCTGCGGCCCGCCGCCCAGCGCCAGCCGTTCGTCGCGGTCGCGGTGGAAGTCGACCTGCACGTTCGAGGTGCGCATCCGCGACAGCCACCACTCGGCGCCGGCGAACTTTCCGGGAACCGACGGCCGCAGCGCGACGATCGCCTGCTCGACCAGGTTGGACGGCGGCGCGGCGAAGTCGAACCAGAAGGTCGTCTGGTAGGTGTGGCGCAGCCGCTGCTCGCCCAGGTCCTCGATCGCCTTGCGCAGCCGGGCAAACTGCGCCGCCGGCAGCGCGTGATCCGACAGCTGAACCAGCGCGCGCTTCGCCCTCAAGCGCCCTACTTGCCGGAGATCGAGATCGCCTGGTCCCGCACCTCGCCCTCGCTCTGGCTGGGCGGCAGCATCTCCATCAGCGCCGCGACGGTCGGGGCGACGTCGACCACCCGGATGTCGCGCGGGTAGTAGCCGGCCTTCACTCCCCGCCCCAGCAGGAGCACCGGCACCATCGCGTCGTAGCTGTAGGGCGAGCCGTGCGAGGTCCCCGCCACTTCGGTCTCGTGCACCCGGCCCGGCTTGAGCACCACCAGCACGTCGCCGCTGCGATCGGGGTGGAAGCCCGCTCTCAAGAACGGCAGCCAGCCGGGCGAGGGATCCACCCCGTTCAGATCCTCGCGCGCGACCGCCAGCGCAACGTCCGGCTGCCGGGCGAGCCACGCGGCGGCGAAGCGCCGCACCGCGGTCAGATCCAGCTTCTTGTCGGCGATCGCTTTCTGATCCAGGTAGACGTCGATCTCTTCCATCGCGCTCACCAGCACGCCGCCGTTGAACTTCCCCGCCAGCTCCTTCTCCAGCCCCTTCAGCAGCGTCCCCGGGTTGACCCGCACCCCGTCCACCCCCGACGCCGCCCACTGCTCGGGGATGTTCGCGCCACCGTGATCGGCCGACAGCACCACCAGCAGGTTGGCCCGCCCTCCGGCCGCTTTCTCCGCCGCCGCGATCAGCTCGCCGATCGACTTGTCCAGCCGCAGCACGTGATCCTGCATCTCCCACGAGTAGGGCCCCCACAGGTGGTAGGTCCGATCGAGCGCCGAGAAGCTCACCGAGAGCAGGTCGGGGATGTCGTCCTTCCCCAGCGCTTCGGCCTCGATCGCCGCCTTCGCGAACGCCACCTGCAGCTCGTTGAACATCGGGGACGAGGCGAGCGCCGAGTAGGCCTGGGGTCCGGGCTGGGCCAGGCCGCCGTTGAGCGGGTGGGGGAACTTCTTGCCCAGCGCGTACCAGTCGGACTCGCCGGTGCGCTCGTCGTCTCCGATGTATTCCTTCACCGGCTCGAGCAGGGCCCATTCCTTGGTGAACCAGGTCTCGGGCAGCTTCTTGTCGTTGAAGGCCTTCACCCAGGCCGGGAACTCCTTGCGGTAGTAGGTGCCGGTGACGAACTTGCCGACCTCTTCCGAGAACCACCACGCCTCGCCGAGGCGGCCGCCGAGCGCGATCGACGATCGGGCCTTGCCGGCGATCGCGATCGACTTGCCGCGGGCCTGGGTCGCCAGCCGCAGCCGGTCGGACAGCGTCTCCGCCAGCAGGTTGACCGGCGAGACGTCGTCGCTGCTCAGCGGTGCCTCGAGCACCGGGTGGTTGGGGTCGGCGAACACCCGATCCAGCTTCCCGGTGGCGCGGTTGAAGATCCGGTTCGAGTTGATCCCGTGGCGCGCCGGGTTGGCCCCGGTGACGAGGGTGGTGTGGCCCGCCGCGGTGACCGTCTCGGCGAAGTCGTAGCGGGCGGTGGGGAAGGTCGCTCCGTCGCGCACCATCGTCGCCAGCCCGCCCTTCAGCTTCGGCCGGCTGCGCATGAAGACGTCGGAACCGAAGGCGTCGACGGTGATGAACACGGTGAGCTTCGGAGGTTTGGCGACCGCCGGGACTGCGGCTCCGATCATCATCAACAACCCAATTGCTCGCGCGCTCATGGCGCGCACTGTGCGTGAGAAAGGGGCAGGGCGGACAGCGAAAAGTGTGTTACTCGCTGCCAGTTGGCTACGGGATCGAGGCACGACGAGATGGCGATCGAAGCTCGCTTGAGGGTGATTTACGGCGACACCGATCAGATGGGATTCGTCTACTACGCCAACTACTTTCGCTACTTCGAGTTCGCCCGCAGCGAGTACTTCCGCGCCCGGGGTGGCTCGTACGTCGAGGTCGAGAAAGAAGGCCGCCGGCTGCCGGTGTTCGAGGCGTCCTGCAGCTACCGCGCGCCCGCCCGCTACGATGACCTGCTGATCATCAAGGTCGACGTCACCCAGCTGCGCCGCGCTTCGCTGGTGTTCGAGTACGAAGTTCGCAAAGAAGGGGACGACGCGATTCTCGTTACCGGCCAGACTTCCCACGCTTGCATCAACTTCGAAGGCCGCCCGACTGCCTTGCCCGCTGAGGTCGTCCGGCTGCTGAAACCGTAACTGCCCCAAGGAGCTTCCCCAAATGGATCGCAATCTTGCGCTGGAAGTCGTTCGCGTCACCGAGATGGCCGCCATCGCGTCCGCGCGCTCGATGGGCCGCGGCAACAAAGACGAGTCGGATCAGGCGGCCGTCGACGCGATGCGCAAGGCGTTCGACTCGCTGCAGATCGACGGCACGGTGGTGATCGGCGAGGGCGAGCGCGACGAGGCGCCGATGCTCTACATCGGAGAGCGGGTGGGGAAGATGGGCCCCGGCACTCCCCCGGTCGACATCGCGCTCGACCCGCTCGAGGGCACCAACCTCTGCGCCTTCGGCCGCCCGGGCGCGATCTCGGTGATCGCGATCGGCGCCCGCGGGATGCTGCTCAACGCGCCCGACACCTACATGCAGAAGATCGCCGTCGGCCCGAGCGCGAAGGGGGCGATCGACCTGTCGAAGTCGGCGACCGAGAACCTGCAGAACATCGCCCGGGCGAAGAACCGCGAGGTGCGGGATCTGACCGCGATGATCCTCGACCGCGACCGCCACCTCGAGCTGATCCGCGAAGTGCGCGAGGCCGGCGCCCGGGTCCGGCTGATCGAGGACGGCGACGTGGCCGGCGCGGTCGCCACCTGCTTCGAAGAGACGGGCGTCGACGTGCTGATCGGAATCGGAGGCGCCCCCGAAGGGGTGATCGCCGCCGCGGCGGTGCGCTGCGTCGGGGGAGAGATGCAGGGGCGGCTGAAGCCCCGAAATGATCAGGAGATCGCCCGCGCCGCCAAGATGGGGATCGCCGACATCCACAAGATCTACACCGCCGAGGAGCTCGCCAAGGGCGAGGTGATGTTCGCCGCCACCGGGGTCACCAGCGGCGACTTCCTCAAGGGCGTCCGCTTCTTCGGCGGCGGCTGCGAGACCCAGTCGGTGGTGATGCGCAGCAAGACCGGCACCGTGCGCTACATCAGCTCGACCCACCGGTTCGACAAGAAGCCCGGCTACGTTCTCTAGGCCCGACCCGACGCCGCACCCCCCGCCGCAAGGAGATCCCCCCGCATGGCTGGCGCCACCCGCTCAATCGTGATCAACGCTCCGATGGAGAAGCTCTTCTCGGTGATCACCGACTACGAGAAGTACCCGGAGTTCCTCCCCGAGGTGAAGAAGATCCGCCTCGGCCCCCGCCAGGGCAACGAGATCGACGTCCACTACGAGGCGGAGATCGTCAAGACGATCAAGTACTCGCTGCGGCTGAAGGAAGAGAAGCCGAACAAGGTCAGTTGGTCCTTCATCGAAGGCGAGTTCATGAAGGACAACAAAGGGGGCTGGCTGCTCGAGGACCTCGGTGGCGGGAAGATCAAGGCCACCTACAACATCGAGGTCACCGTCGGGATGCTGGTCCCCAAGACGATCATCACCGCCCTGGTCGACACCCAACTGCCCCGGACCCTCGAGGCCTTCAAGCGGCGGGCGGAGCGCTGATCCGTGGATCAGGTTGCCCTCGGGCACTGCTGCATTAGAATGATCCTTGCCTGACACAGCTGACAGGCCGGGCTCCCCACTTCGGTGGCAACCCGTTGAATTCGTTCGGCGTCGAGAGGGTCTTCAACTTGCAACCCATCACTATGCAGAACAATTTCGTTGTTCGGACGTACTGAAGGGTAACGAGGACACCAGCCCATGCTCGACGCGTTCATCATTGAGGAGCTCAAACGACGGGAGCGGGAGCGCCAGCAGCATGAGCGCAGCCGCCCTTCGTTGGAGATCCCCGCGCCCGACCCGGATCGCGACGACGAAGCGGAGGAAGACCGCCGCTCGGAAGAGAAGCAGGATCGCCCCCAGCGCGGCGTGATCGTCATCGACCTGTAGCCGGGCGCTGCTGATGCTCGAGCAGCTGCGGGGGGTTTTCAAACGAAGGCACCCGCTCGATCTGTGGCATCACGAGTTCTATCGGCTGCCGCTGGCCAGCGCCGAGTCGACCGTCGGCCTCGAGACGCGCCGCGCCGACGACGCCCTCTACTACCTGGTTCGCTTCAAGGCGGTGCTCGAGCCGAAGGTGCACACCCCCGCCCCGGTCAGCTTCGAGGCCCTGCTGCGGGTGCACACCCCGGCCTACGTCGAGTCGCTCACCCACCCCCGGACGCTGGCGGCGATCTTCGCCCTCGAAGCCGAAGAGGTGGAGGTCGAGACCCTGCTCGCTTCGATCCGGCTCGCCTGCGGCGGCACCGTCGAGGCCGCCCAGCGCACCCTCGCCACCCGCGAGCCGGCGCTCAACCTGCTGGGCGGCTTTCACCACGCCGGCCCCGGCCGGGGAGGAGGCTTCTGCGCGGTCAACGACATCGCGGTGGCGGTGGCGACGGTGCGCGCCGAAGGGTTCGAGGGGAAGGTGGGGGTGCTCGATCTCGACGCCCACCCGGCCGACGGAACCGCCGAGTGCTTCGCCGGCGACCCCTCGGTCTGGCTGGGCTCGATCAACACGATGTCCTGGGGGGCGCTGCCCGGAGTGGACGAGGTGTTGCTCCCGCCGGGCTGCATCGACGAGGTCTACCTCGCGGCGCTGGTGAAGCTGCTGGCGCGGATGCCGGAGGTCGACCTCGCCTTCGTGCTCGCCGGGGGAGACGTGATCAAGGGCGATCGCCTCGGCCACCTCGGGCTCACCCTCGCCGGCGCCCGCCAGCGGGATCTGAAGGTGATCGCGCACCTCGAGGGGAAGCCCCAGGTCTGGCTGCCGGCCGGCGGCTATGGGTCCCACGCCTGGAAGGTGCTCGCCGGCACTGCGCTGGCGCTGGTGTGGCGCAGCGAGGCGCCGATTCCCGAGGGGTACGATCCGCTCGCCGCGCGCTTCACCAGTGTCTCTCGCGGCCTGAGCCCCGACGCGCTGGGCAGCCAGCCGCTGATCACCGAGGCCGATCTGGCCGAGGTCTTCGGCCAACGGCCGGCCGGCACCCAGAAGCTGCTCGGCTTCTACACCGCCGAGGGGCTGGAGTACGCGCTCGAGGCGTTCGGGCTGCTGCCGCTGATCCGCCGGCTGGGCTACGGCGAGCTGCACGTGGCGCTCGAGAACGTGGGCGCCACCGATCGGGCCCGGCTGACCGGGAAGGACAGCCGCAGCGGCGAGCGGGTGACCCTGGTCGAGCTCGAGGTCGAGCGCCGGGGGATCGGCGGCGGCAGCTTCCTGTTCGTCAACTGGCTGTCGCTGCGCAACCCGCGGGCGAAGTTCAGCCCCCAGCGGCCCCAGCTGCCCGGCCAGGAAGTCCCCGGCCTGGGGGTGGCCCGCGAGATGAGCCAGATGCTCGGGCTGATGGCCAGGCGGCTGGTGCTCGACGGGGTCGCGTTTCGGCCCAGCTGGTACCACATGGCCTTCGCCGCCCGGCACAGCGCCCGGTTCGTCACTCCCGTCCGCCAGGGCCGGTTCGAGGCGCTGGTGCGGGACCTGCGCCAGTATCCGCTGCTCGAGGTGACCCACGCGGTGGCCGAGGGGCGGGTGCGGCTCAATGGCGAGCCCTACACCTGGGAGCCGGAGGAGATGATCCAGTGGCTCAACCCCCACACCGATCCGCAAGCCGACGCGGCGATCGCCACTGAGCGCGCGAGCGGGGCGCCCCGGGTGCCGGCGCGGCCTGGCTGACCTTCAGCGGCTCGAGCCGGCTGAGGTTCACGCCCTCGAACTTCAGCCCTTCGAGGGGGAAGCTCATCCCGGCGTCGGTCCACTCCGGGACGAACAGCAGCGGGTGCGCCTCGCCGTCGTAGCCCAGCTGCACCAGCAGGCCGACCTCGTACTTGCGGCAGCGCTTGTCGCAGCAGAAGAACTCCTCGCTCACCCGGTAGAGGCCTTCGGCGGCGATCGGCGCGAGGGTGGCGCTCCAGGCCGGGGAGGGGACGGTGGCGCCCCGGGCCTGCCACTGGGCCCGGTTGTTCGACCAGCGCTCGGGCAGGTAGATCCCGGGTCCGGGATCGCCGTGGTTGTGGAAGTAGACCAGCCGGCCCGCGGGGATTCCCTCGAGCGCCTGGGTGGTCCGGTAGATGCCGCAGGGAGGATGGTCGGCCATCGCCGGTGGGTATACGCCAGATAGACTGCCGCCGTGACCCACCCCAGCTCGTTTGTCCCGATCTCCGCCCGCATTCGTGGGCTCACCGCGCAGCTCGAGCACGGCCCGTCGGGGACGAAGATCACCACCGTGCCTCCGAAGGACAACGGCGGCACCGGCGAGTCGTTCTCGCCCACCGACCTGGTCGGCGCCGCGCTGCTCTCGTGCGCGCTCTCGACGATGGCGCTCGGCGCCGGGCGCGAGGGCCTGGGCTGGGGCGACGCCTCGGGCACGGTGGAGAAGCACATGTCTCCGCCGCCCCGGCAGATCGCCCAGCTGGTGCTGGTGCTGCAGATGCCCAAAGAGGTGAAGCCCGAGCACCGCCCGCGGCTCGAGGAGCTGGCCCGCAACTGCCCGGTGGCCCGCAGCCTTCACCCCGACGTGCGGCTGCCGATCGAGTTCCGGTACTAGGTGCCGGTCTTGGTCGTGCCGGGGGGCCGCGGATCGCCCGGGCTCACCAGCCGCAGCTGCCCGTTCTGGGCGGTGAAGCTCTTCGCGTCGACCTCGCGCTCCAGGTAGGTGTAGCCGGCGAGGCCCAGCTCGTAGACCCGCAGGATCTGCCGCGACTCGTCGAGGGTGATCTTGCCCAGCCGCAGCGCCTGCTCGGTGTTGCGGCGCATCTTGGTGATCAGATCGTCCTTGTTGTAGCTGACGTAGTCGAGCACCTCGGTGACGCTGTTGCCCTCGACCACGTGGTCGATCAGGTAGCCGCCGCCGGGCGCGAGCGAGACCTGCACCGCGTGGGTGTCGCCGAACAGGTTGTGCAGATCGCCGAGGATCTCCTGGTAGGCGCCGACGAGGAAGATCCCGATGTAGTACTCGTCGTCGTTCAGCGGGTGCAGCTCGAGCTGATCCTTCACTTCCCGTTTGTCGATGAAGTGCTCGATCTTGCCGTCGCTGTCGCAGGTGATGTCGGCCAGCACGCCGCGCCGGGAAGGGCACTCGGCCAGCCGGTGAATCGGCATCACCGGGAAGAGCTGATCGATCGCCCACGAGTCGGGCAGCGACTGGAACACCGAGAAGTTGCAGAAGTAGGTGTCGGCCAGCGCCCGGTCGAGCGCCTCGAGCTCCTCGGGGACGTCGCCGCCTTCGCGCGCCAGCCGCATCGTCTTGTGGCAGATCGCCCAGAACAGGTTCTCGGCGACCACCCGTTCCTGGAGCGTGAGGTGGCCGAGCGAGAAGAGGGTCAGGCTCTCTTCCTTGTACTCCGAGGCGTCGTGGTAGGCCTCGAGCAGGTTCTTGCGGGTCAGATCGCGGTAGGTCGCCCAGAGGTTCTTCACCACCTGGGGAGAGACCTCGGCCAGCTGCTCGGGCGCTCCTTCGCCGCCGAACTCGCTGCTGCCGAGCACCTCGGTCACCAGCACCGCGTGGTGGGCGACGATCGCGCGCCCCGACTCGCTGACCAGGATCGGGTGGGCGATGCGCGCCAGGTCGCACGCTTCCATCACGCTGAACACCACGTCGTTGGCGTACTCCTCGGTGGTGTAGTTCATCGAGGAAGCGAAGTTGGTCTGCGAGCCGTCGTAGTCGACGCCCAGGCCGCCGCCGACGTCGAGGTACTTCAGCGGCCCGCCCAGCCGGGCGACCTCGACGTAGAAGCGGCCGACCTCGCGCAGCGCGTCCTTCACGTTGCGGATGTTCGAGATCTGGCTGCCGAGGTGGAAGTGGAGCAGCTCGAAGGTGTCGATCAGCCCCGCCTCGCGCAGGAAGCTGATCGCGTTCATCAGCTCGGAGGAAGACAGCCCGAACTTCGAGCGATCTCCGCCCGACGCTTCCCACTTGCCCGCGCCGCGGGACGACAGCCGGACCCGCATGCCGATGCGCGGGCGGATCCCGGTGCGGCGCGAGACCTCGGCGATCAGCGCCAGCTCGGTCGGCTTCTCGACCACCATCACCACCTTGCGGCCCAGCTTGCTGGCGTAGAGCGCGGTCTCGACGTACTCCTCGTCTTTGTACCCGTTGCAGATGATCAGCGAGTCGTCGTCGTCGAGCAGCGCCATCACCGCGAGCAGCTCGGGCTTGCTGCCGGCCTCGAGGCCGTACCCGTACTGCTTGCCGGCGGCGACGATCTGCTCGACCACGTAGCGGTGCTGGTTGACCTTGATCGGAAAGACGCCCTTGTAGGTGCCCTTGTAGTTGTGCTCGCTGATCGCCTTCTTGAAGGCCTCGTTGAGGTGGACCACCCGGTGGCGCAGCACGTCGGTGAAGCGGATCAGCAGCGGGGGGACGATGCCGCGGCGGCGCACTTCGTCGATCAGCTCTTTGAGATCGAACGAGGGCGTCTCGGGGCCGCCCGGGTGCACCATCACGTTGCCCTTCTCGTTGATCCCGAAGTAGCCCGCCCCCCACTGCCGGATCGAGTAGGTCTCGAGGGAATCGGCGATCGTCCAGCGTTTCGGAGCGGGGGTATTGGCCATGAGCGCGCGCAACTATAAGGAATCGCCGCGACGATCCACTACTGTTCACTGAGCTCGGCGATCCGGGAAATCCGCTGCATCGCCAGCTGATCCTGCAGCAGCTGCAGCACCTGGTTGTTCTGCAGTAACGGCCGGGTGTCGCCGCCGCCCAGCGCCTTCTTCATCGCCGGCGACTCGAGCATCGCGGCGAAGCGCGGATCCTTGAGCAGCGCCTGGTAGTCGGGGCTCGCTTTGAGCTTCGCCGCCGTCTTCGGATCCGACTTCAGCCCCGCCACCCGGACCACGTCCGCGACGCCGGAGAACTGCGACATCTCGAACAGGTTGTATTTTCGCGCCAGGCTGAAGGCGAGCGAGTCCTTCGGCACGAAGCCGAACTTCTTCCCCTGCAGGGTGACGTTGTCTTCGACGAACGAGAGCGCGCAGACCATCACCCAGGCGAGCGCGGCGACCTTCGCTCCACCGATCAGGAAGCCGAGGGTGCGATCGGCGGTGCGGTTGCCCGGCTCTTTGCCCGAGAGCACCCGGCGCAGGATCAGGGTGAGCACCAGGCGGACGAG
The DNA here is from genome assembly GCA_018262385.1 of Myxococcaceae bacterium. Taxonomy (GTDB): domain Bacteria; phylum Myxococcota; class Myxococcia; order Myxococcales; family Myxococcaceae; genus JAGSPQ01. The sequence continues at coordinate 14,627 of JAGSPQ010000023.1, forward strand.
GACGAAGACGAGGATGAAGCTGACGAAGGTCGCCAGCACGGTGCCGATCAGCAGGGACAGCTGGAACTTCTGGGCGGCGACCGGCCCGAGGAACTCACCCGCCGGCCGGGCGGCGAACCAGGCGCCCACCGCGGCGATGGCCTGGGCGACCTGCCGGGCGGCTCCCTGAAAGGCGCCCCACAGCGCGAAGGCCAGCACCAGGCCCAGCAGCGCGAGATCGGGGGTGGTCACCGGATCTTGAACTGATCGCCCTTCGCCTTGAAGGCGTCGTGCACCTTGGCCTGCACCTTGGCGAGCTCTTCCTTGTACCGCGCGTTCGACGGCTCGTAGGTGAGGGCGGTCTTCAGCGATCGCTCGGCGGCCGACCAGTTCTCGGAAGCGGCCTCTTTCATCGCGGTCTGGAAGAAGTTGCGACCCTTCGGGTGGGTGCCGATCTGCTCTTCGGCCTGCTTCTTCACCTCGGCCTTGCTCTCGGCCTCACTGGTCTCGGTGAAGCGAAGCTTGTTCAGC
>JAGSPQ010000496.1 GCA_018262385.1 Myxococcaceae bacterium
GTGCCCGACTCGTAGAGCGCCAGGTCGACCCCGTTGCGATGGGCCTGGCTGACCACCACCACCGGCACCTTGCGGCGCCTGGCTTCCTTGAACAGCGGCAGCAGCGATCGCCCCAGCGACTCGGAGAACGGAAAGTTCCCCGCCCCGTGGGCCTCGAGCACCAGGCCCCGCACCTTCGGCAGCAGCGTCATCACCAGGCTGGGGTCGAGCCCGGGGAAGATCTTCAGCAGGAACACCCGCGGGTCGAGCTCCGCCACCAGCTGCGGCTTGCCCTTGCGGGTCAGCCCGGCGGCGAAGCGGGTCTCGACGCCCAGCGTTCCGAGCACCGGGAAGTTGGGGCTCTCGAAGGCGTCGTACTCGGCGACCGAGACCTTGCGCACCCGGTTGCCCCGGTAGAGGTGCGAGTCGAAGCAGACGGTGACCTCGGCGGGCCCGTGGAGCGCGCTGGTGACCGCGTCGATCAGGTTGAGCCGGGCGTCGCTGCGCACTTCCTTCAGCGGCCGCTGCGCCCCGGTGATCACCACCGGCTTGCTCAGGTTGGGCAGCATGAACGACAGCGCCGCGGCGGTATAGGCCAGGGTGTCGGTGCCGTGGGTGATCACCGCCCCGTCGAAGCCGGGCAGCTTGCGGTGGAGCAGCCGCGCCAGCTTCGACCAGTGCTCGGGCTGCATCTCCGAGGAGTCGAAGTTGGAGAACAGCTCGAGCTCGAGCTCGGCCAGCTCGAGCAGCTCGGGGACGCGGTCTTTGACCGTGCGGAAAAACGAGCCCGGTTTGAGTGCATCGGGCCGCCGCCCCGTCATACCGAGGGTTCCACCAGTGTGAATGAAGAGGAGGCGTTTCATGGGCGGGCGTTCCTTTACAAGCCAGAAGTGGGTCGCTACAACGCGCCGCATCGTGAAGCCATGTCTTCTCGCAGCGTTGCTGGTGGCCACCCCCGGTTTGGCGCAGCAGGCAGGGTCGGGCAGTGAGCCGTCGCGGGTGCTGTCGGGGATCAGCGGGCTCGACTTCTCGAAGCTCCCCCAGTCGGCGCAGAAAGAGCTGGCGACCGTCTTCACCGACGAGTTCGACTGGTGTGGGCGGCCGATGACGGTGGCCGCGTCGCTCAAGGCGGGCAACGCCTGCAAGCACACCCGGCGGCTGGCGGTGCTGGCGGCGAGCCAGGCGATGGAAGGCTCGCCGGCGACCGAGATCATCGTCTCGCTCTCCCGCTACAACCAGTCGTTCAGCGCCAAACGCACCGCGTTCAAGCCGGACGAGCGGATGTGCATGGGCCCGAAGGACGCGAAGGTCACGGTGGTCGAGTTCAGCGACTTCGAGTGCCCGTACTGCGCGGCGGCGCGGCCGATGCTCGAGCAAGCGATCAAGGGCCGCAAGGACGCGCGGCTGTGCTTCCAGCCCTTCCCGCTGCAGAACCACGCGCACTCGGTGCCGGCGTCGCAGGCGGTGCTGTTCGCGAGGGACAACGGCAAGTTCTGGCAGATGCACGACGCGCTGTTCGAGAACCAGCTGTCGCTGTCGGACGGGATGATCAAGGAGACCGCCCGCAAGCTGGGCCTCGACGACAAGGCGCTCTCGAAGGCGATGGCGAGCGGGAAGTACCTCGACGAGCTGACCGCCTCGAAGGAGCTGGGGAAGGCGGCGGGGGTGGACTCGACCCCGAGCCTGTACCTCAACGGCCGCAAGCTGACGCTCGGCATCTCGCCCGAGGCGATTGGAGCGGCGATCGACGACGAGATCGAGTGGACCGACGCAAAGAACTCCTGGCCCACCAACTGATGGCGCGGACATGAGCTCCGAACCGCGCTTCGTCGTCGACGCCAAAGGAGGCCTCACTCCGGTCGGCCCCGGCACGTCCACGCTCCAGCCGCAGTCGCTGTGGTCGCTGGCGAACACCTCGCCCGACTGGATGGTGTTCCTGCGCAACCCGTCGATCGGGGGAGTGGTGCAGAGCCGCCCGCGGGTGGTGATGGCGGGAGACTGCGGCGCGTTTCCGCTCTCGGATCTGATCGCCTTCCTCGGGCAGTCGCGCTGGACGGGGCTGCTGAAGCTGCAGAGCGTCGAGGCCGAACGGCAGCTGGGGCTCAAAGAGGGCGAGGTGCGCTGGGCCCACTCCGACGCGCACGCCGAGCGGATCGGCGAGGTGATGGTGCGGCTGGGCTACGTCACCCGGCCGCAGCTGGAAGGGGTGCTCAACGACACGCCGCCCAGCCGGGTGGGCCGGGCGCTGGTCGAGAAGAACCTGATGCAGGCGCACGACCTGTGGAAGTGCGTCACCGAGCAGGTGAGCGAGATCTTCCACGCGATGATGCTGTGCAAGGAAGGCGCGTTCACCGCGATCGATGAAGAGCTCGACGACAAGTCGGTGCACAACCTCAACATCTCGATGCAGAGCCTGTTGATGGACAGCATCCGGAAGATCGACGAGATGGCGCACTTCCGGAAGAAGATCCCGACCCCGCGGGTGCACGTCGGAAAGAAGCGCCCGTCGGACGGGAAGCTGGAGCCGGAAGAAGATCAGGTGCTGGCGCTGCTCGACGGGCACAAGACGGTGTTCGAGCTGGGCCAGGCGGCCCGGATGAGCGAGTTCGACATCACCCGGGTGGTGTACCGCCTGCTCGAGGGTGGCTTCGCCCAGGTCTCGACCCACCCGATCGCTTCGGCGCCGCAGGCCGCGCCGCCGGTGGCTTCGGCGCCGGCCCACGCTCCGGCGCCCTCCGCGACGGCCTCGGACAGTGGCTGGAAGCCTCCGTCGAGCGACGAGACGAAGGTGCTCAACGTCTTCAACTTCATCTTTCGCGAGGTCCGCAACGAGGTGGCGCGCCGCGGAAAGCTCGAGGACTTCATGCAGTCGGCGAACGCCGCGCTCAGCTCGGGCACCCTGTCGCCCAGCCCGATGCTCAGCGGCATTCAGTTCCAGCCCGACGGCAGCCTGCCGGAGAAGGCGGTGCTCGAGGCCTACCGCCGCCACGCGCCGTCGCTGGGCAGTGAGCCGGTCGCCAGCTTCAAGCAGGCGCTGTCGGACGTGATGTTCTTCCTGCTCTTCCAGGCCGGTGAGCTGCTCGAGTCGCGCGCGGACGAGGATCTCGCCCGCCGGGTCAAAGAGCTGCTCGCCACCCTGGAAATCCAGTGAGGTTCCTCACCGCGGACCTGCCCGGCTGTGGCGGTCACTTCAAAGAGGCGCCCGAGGACTTCGAGGTCGAAGAGATCCCCGCCTACCTGCCGTGCGGAGAGGGCGAGCACGTCTACCTCTGGGTCGAGAAGCGGGGGGTGGCGACGCCCGACGCGGCCAAGCGGATCAGCCGGCACCTCGGCCTGCCCGAAGGGGCGGTGAGCTGGGCGGGGTTGAAGGACAAGCAGGCGCTGACCCGGCAGTGGATGAGCGTGCAGGCGAAGCCCGGCCGAGAGACGGAGCTTTCGACCTTCCTCGACCCCGAGGTGAAGCTGCTGCAGGTGAGTCGGCACCGCAACAAGCTCAAGGGCGGCCACCTCGACGGCAACCGCTTCAAGATCCGGATCGCGAAGGTGAAGGACGTCGCCGCGGCGCAGGCCACGCTGGCGGTGCTGAAGGCGCGCGGAGTCCCCAACTTCTTCGGCGCCCAGCGCTTCGGAGCGGCCGGCACCAACGCCGCCCGGGGCAAGGCGATTCTGCTCAAGGCGGCCGCGGGAGGCCGGCGCGGGCGGCCGGATTTCGAGCGGAAGATGCTGCTGTCGGCCTACCAGTCGGAGCTGTTCAACCGGGTGCTCGATCGCCGGCTCGACGCGGGGCTGTTCTCGAAGGCCCGCCAGGGCGACGTGCTGAAGAAGCACGAGAGCGGCGGCGAGTTCGTCTGCGCCGACCCGGCCGTCGATCAGCCGCGGATGGACGCGTTCGAGGTCAGCCCGACCGGGCCGATGTACGGGCCGTCGATGCGGCCGGCGCAGGACGAGGTCGGCGCCGACGAAGCGAAGGTGCTGGCCGAGGAAGGGCTGACGATCGAGTCGTTCGCCGCGGGCGGGGGCGAGACCGACGGCGCGCGGCGGCTGCTGCGCATCCCGCTGCCGGACGTGAGCCTCGAGCCCGCGGGCGAGGACGCCTGGCTGTCGTTCGCCCTGCCCTCGGGCGCGTACGCGACGGTGGTGCTGGGCGAGCTGCTCAAGCCGGGTCCGCGCTGAGGCCCCCCGGATCGGGGCCCTGATCGGTTAGGGCTCGCAGATCTACCGGCCCAGGCCCAGACTTCGACCGGCCCCGTGAATTTTCACGGCCGATCTCCGTCGAGGCCCCATGCTCGCACTCTGCGTCGTGTCCTTGCTGGTTGGCGCTGCTCCCGACAAACCCACCTGCGTCAACACCAACGGCCAGACGGTGTGCGGCTACTCCTGCA
>JAGSPQ010001056.1 GCA_018262385.1 Myxococcaceae bacterium
CTTCAACTCAGCTCGGAACCACTGGAAGGGGTCGCGCCGAGGTGGCCAAAAGCCACCTGCCCGGAAGACCCACGGCGGCTGGGTAGCTCCGGGTTGCCCGGGCGCGTGCGGAGCGAGACGCCACCGGCGGGGCGAGGCGGTGAGCCTCCTGCGCGAACCGGGCGAAGCGGCGGGATCGAACGCCAGCCTCATGCCATTGTGCCGGAGCAAGCCAGCCCGCGAGGTGAGCCCGTGACGATCACCGCACTCCCCGAGCGCCTCCTCCTCGCGCTGCTCCTCCTGTCCGCTCCGGCCGCCTGGGCGGAAGACGACGTGCTGTCCGAGGTGCCGATCACCGCCACCGACGCCGGCTACGGCTTCCTCGTCTACACCCCGCCGGGCTACTCGACCTCGACCGGCCGCCACGCGCTGGTGATCTTCCGCCACGGCGCGGGCGAGCTGGGCGCTGGCCAGGGCGCCGAGTTGTTCGACGAGCTGACGCTCCACGGTGCGGCGAAGCTGCTCAAGCAGGGCGCGACGGTGACGACCACCGACGCCGGCCTGCGGGAAGCGCGCGGCGGCAGCCGGCTCTTCGCCAACGACGACGCGATCGTGATCGTGCCGCAGTCTCCCGGGTGGTGGAGCGCGCCGAAGCTCAACGGGTTCTTCACCTGGCTGCTCCACCGCTACCGCGTCGATCCGCGCCGCATCTACCTCACCGGCATCAGCATGGGCGGCGGCGGCACGTGGGACTACACCCACAGCGAGGGACGCGAGCGCCTCGCGGCCGTGCTCCCCGTCTGCGGCGCCTCGGGTCCCGGCCCCGGCGACCGCTTCACCCGGACGCAGGTGTGGGCCTTTCACGCGTGGGGCGATCCCACCGTCCCTCGCAGCGACAGCCTCGGCTGGGTCTCGAACATCGGCGACGCGCTCGCGGGGACGAACATCGCCTCGGTGCTGATCGGCTACCCGCACGCGGACGGCGGCACTTCGGCCCCGGCCAGTCAGACGATGACCGCGCTCTACAGCGCCGGCGCGTTCACCTGGGTGCCCGGCGCGGTCGCCGACGGCGGCGCTCCGCTGCGGCTCACCCTCTACACCGACAACAGCCACGACGCGTGGACCCGCACCTACGGCAACCCGAGCGCGTGGCAGTGGCTGTTCGCAAAACGCTCGGTGATCGATCCCCAGCTCGAGGGCGCGCAGGTGATCGACGATCTCGACGACGGCTTCCACGCGGACGGCGGCTGGCAACGGCTGCAGCCTCCCGCGGGCGGCTTCTACGGCTGGGAGACCCTCGAGGCCGACCTCGCCACCGGGCCGACCGCGCGCTTCGAAGCGACCGTGCCGAGGCCCGGCGTCTACCGCGTGTACGCCAGCGGTCTGGGCGGCCCGAACCGCACCAGCTGCGCGGTCGACGTTCAGTCCCAGGCAGGCGCCCACACCCTGGCGTGGAATCAGCGCGATGGCGGCGTCGCCTCGCTCGGCGCGGGGCCCGGTGTCGCTGACCGTCCGGCCCACTGCGCCCAGCGGCGTCCTCTCGGCGGATGCGGTCGGGCTGGTCTGGGTCGGCCCGTGGGACGCGGGAGCCGCCGACGGCGGAACCAGCCGCAAGGCCGGAGGGTGCGGCTGCGCCTCGACCGCCGCAACCTTCCCCTTCGCGCTGCTCGCGCTCGTGGCGCTCGCTTCGCGCAGGCGACTCGGTAGGATCCCTGCGCAATGCACGTGCTCTTCACCAAGCTCTCGGACCTCCGGCACCGGGTAGAAGTCGTCCGCGCCGACGGGACCCGCGAGAAGGCCGAGCTCGACACGCGCAGCTTCCTCACCCACGACTTCATCCACTACGCGGTCGAGGCGATCTCCGGCATGACCTGGGGCTTCTTCGGAACGCTCGCGGCGGGGGCGCCGCTGCGACAGCTCAACGATCGCGAAGCCAACGCCACCTGGGATCCGGACTCGCAGATCGGCCTCGCCGAGTCGATCGCCGGCCCGATGCTGAGCGTGATGAAGGGCCACAGCGACGCGGAGGCCCTGCTCACCGGCCTCGATGGGATGTTCTCCGCGACCGGAAAACTCCGGCCCGCCTGGGTCACTTCGTCGACCAGGTCCACGGCGAATACGACCGGCTGTGGGCCGCCTGGCGGGCGACTCCCTTCCAGGGCCAGCTGGTCCTCGTCTGGCCCAACCCCAAGCTGAGCGGCAAAGCGGCCGATCGCAAGTGACGCCTTGAAGCGCCTTCGCCTCGTCCAGCTCCCCGTCCCTCCGCCCGCTGCCCTCGCCGCGACCGGCAACGTCCCCCTCGCCGCCGGCTGCCTCGCGGTCGCGGCGCGGGTGCATGGGCTCGATCAGCGGCTGCAGCTCGAGGTGATCGCTCCGGAGATCACCGACGCGTATGGCGACACCCGCCTCGCCGAGCTGATCGCCCAAGGCGAGCCCGAGTTCCTCGGCCTCTCGCTCTACCTGTGGAACTCCGAGCGCAGCCTCCACCTCGCCCGCGAGGTGAAGCGCCGATCGCCCCGCACCACGGTGCTGATCGGCGGCCCGGAGGTCGGCCCCGACAACCCGTTCCTCCTCTCCCAGCAGGGCTTCGACGTCGCGGTCACCGGGGAAGCCGAGGACACCTTCTGCGCGGTGATGGAGCGGCTGCTCGCCGGCGGCGACGTCGCCGGGATGCCGAACGTCGCGGTGCGCACCCCGGCCGGGGTGTCTGCCTTCGGGCCCGCGGCGAACGCCAACTTTCCGCTCACCCAGTACCCCTCGCCCTACCTCGAGGGCCGGGTGCGGGTGGATCCGGCGCGCTCGACCTACCTCGAGACGGTGCGCGGCTGCCGCTCGCACTGCACCTTCTGCTTCTACCCGCGCAGCAGCAGCGTGCTGCGGGTGCTCGACGTCGAGCGCAGCGCCGCGCTGGTCTCGAGCCTGCGCGACCAGGGCGCCCGCGAGGTGGTCTTCCTCGATCCCACCTTCAATCACCGGCCCGACTTCGAGGCGCTGCTCGACGCGCTCGCGCTCGCCAACCCGGATCGCGCCCTCTCCTTCTTCGCCGAGGTGCGCGCCGAGGGCCTCACCCCCGCCCACGCCGCCCAGCTGGCCAAA
>JAGSPQ010000497.1 GCA_018262385.1 Myxococcaceae bacterium
CCCGCCGCCGCCGCCCGGCCTGCTCCGCCGAAGGTGACCGCGGCTGCGGCCCCCCCCGCGCCCGCTGCTGCGCCGGTGCCCTTCAACGCCGAGGCGGAGATGAAGCAGCTCACCGCCACCTTCGAGAAGATGAAGACCCAGAATCACTTCGAGGTGCTGGGGCTGAAGGACAACGCCGACTCAGCGGCGGTGAAGGTCGCCTACTTCAAGTTCGCCCGCGCCTACCACCCCGACACCGTTCCTCCCGGCGCGCCGGCCGCCCTCGGCAAGCTGAAAGAAGAGATCTTCGGCCGGGTGGGCGAAGCCAACCGGACCCTCAGCGACGACAAGCTGCGCGCCGAGTACCTCGAAGAGGTGAAGGCCGGCAACGCGGGCGAAAAGGTCGACATCGCGCAGATCCTCGCCGCCGAAGAGCTGTTCCAGAAGGGCACCATCCTGGTGAAGGCGCGCAAGTTCCCCGAGGCGGTGAAGATGCTCGACGACGCGCTCAAGGCGGCCGACGAGAGCGAGTACTACGCGTGGCGCGGCTACGCGAAGTTCTTCACCTTCCCGGACAAGCAGGTGGGGCACCTCGAGGCGATGAAGGACATCAACGTCTGCCTCAAGCGCAACGACAAGATCGCCGCCGTCTGGTACTTCCAGGGCCACATGGCGAAGCTGGTCGGCGATCTCCCCGCCGCCAAGAAGTGCTTCAACCGGTGCATTCAGCTCAGCCCTGAGCACCTCGATGCGCAGCGCGAGCTGCGGATGATGAAGTGAGGGGGCGTTCGAGCCGGTCAGCGTGGGACCATCAAGTGAGGCGGCATTGAGGCAGGCGGCACCGAAGCAGGTCGACAAGAAAGAGCTGGTCTCCCGGCAGCCCGCGCTCACCGGACGGCAGCGCCGCCAGCTGCGCGCGCTCGGCCATCACCTCAAGGTGGTGGTGCAGATCGGCGCCCAGGGAATCACCGAGCAGGTCGTCGCTGCCGCCGAGGCGGCGCTGAAGGATCACGAGCTGATCAAGGTGAAGATCGGTGACGGCCCCGCCGATCGCCACGAGGCCTCGGCCGCGCTGGCCGTCGCCACCCACTCCGAGCTCGCGCAGCTGCTGGGCCGCACCGCGCTGCTGTTCCGGCAGCGCAAGGTCGGCTCGAAGATCAAGCTGTCGTGAACCGGCTCGGGCCGGGCTTCTTCGCGCAGAACAGGCGGGGAGTGCGGATGGGGGCGCTCGGTCTGGCGCTCGGCCTGGTCGGCTTCCTCGGGCTGCTGTTCGGCGGGATCACCCCCACCCTCAAGAGCTCGTGGGCCTACTCCGCCGGGGTCGCCCGCGCAGTGGCCGACCCGCGCGTCCGGCAGGCGCTTGGCGATCCGGTCGTTCCCGGCTGGGTGGTGACCGGTTCGGTGAGCGCCGCTGGAGCCAGCAGCGACGCGCAGCTGAGCGTGCCGCTCGAGGGGGCGACCCGGCCCGGCCGGCTGAAGCTCGCCGCCCACGCCACCGGCAACCTCTGGCAGTTCGACCAGCTCCAGGTCGCGATCGACGGCGCGCCGTCCATCAACCAGCTCGAGCCCAGATCACTCGCCGCACGGCGAGACCCCGACCGTGAGCATCGCGGTGACCACCCGCTGGCCGGGCATCCCGCCGACGTTCGCGCCGATCCACCACCGGCCGAGCATCAGCCGCACCCCGGCGTCGAGGTTGACGTACGGACTGATCCGGAAGAACTCCGCGTCCAGCCCGGCTTCGGTGGCGTTGAACGCGGCGGCGCCGACGCCCAGGCCCACCCCGCCGTTCACCTGAAACCGCCCGCGGGTGTGGGCCCGAAACTCGGCCAGCACCGCCCAGGTGTGGTGGTCGGAGCCCGGCAGCGCGAAGGTCATCATCCGCACCGAAGGGGTGAAGTGCTCGGCGAAGTCGACCCCCAGCCGGGCGGAGAGCGCCGGTGAGATCTTGCACAGGCAGGCCGCCGAGGCGCCTCCCCCCACCTCCAATTCCAGTCGAGGATCAGCCCAGGCGGCGGACGACGACACGACCAGCACCAGCATCAGTCGCTTCATGCCCGATTGGTTGCCGGGCCTTCGGGAAGTGATCACCGCACCGCATCGCCTGCCACCTTCGCCGCTTCTTCGAGCGCGTCGAGCATTCCAGCCCCGTAGTATTGCTTGCGCGATTCGCCCCCGCCCACCGCCACCACCTCGGGCGGCTCGAGGTAGCCCAGGTAGCCATTGGCCATCGAGATCAACCGGTGGGCGCCCGCGGCGGCCTCCAACCGGGCCCCGGCCGGCAGCGAGGGCTCGATCGGCGCCGAGAGCCAGACCAGCTTCCCCAGCCGGATCACGCCCAGCTCCGCTTCCCGCGCCGCCGACAGGCAGACGAAGTTGCTCGCCGCCACCCGGCTGAACGAAGGCACCAGCCGCGAGGCGTCGGGGTGGGGCAGGGTGACGCTCGCCCGGGCGACCGCCAGCTCGATCGGAGTCGACAGGTCGGGGCCCAGCAGCCCCGCCGCCGGCGCAGCGGCCGTGACGTCCGGCAGCTGCTGCTCGACCGCCTGGGCGAACTCGCTCGCGGTCTGCGGCGAGGCCACCGACGCATTTCCGCCCGCGCCCTGCAGCACCAGGGTGACGCCCGCATCGGCCGCGAGCCGGCGCTCGGCCAGCGCGCCCGGATAGTCGGGATCCGCGGCGTCGATCTTCCGCGGCACCAGGGTGGGGTGGGCGGCGAGCACCAGCCACTCGGCGATCGTCCCGGTGGCCGACGAGAGCTGAAGCCGCGAGAGGCGCCGGTCGCAGGCATCTCCGGTTCGGGCGCGGCACAGCGCGGCGTCCACCGTTCCCACCTCCAGCCGGGCGGGGACCAGCCGGGCCGAGGCCTCGGTCAGCGCCTGCACCGCCGCCCGCACCAGCGCGTTCCTGGCCGACTCGCGAAACAGCCCGGTGCCGGCCAGCTCGGCCAGCGGGCGCTCGTCGTACCCCCCGAACGACGAGTGGGTGTGGGTCGCCACCACCCACGCGTCGGCGAGGCCCGACTTCGCGCGCACCTGCCTCACCACCGCGTCGGGAACCAGCAGCACGTCGAGCGCCACCACTGCCGCCTTCACCTCGCCCACCTGCAGCACCACCGCGCGCGCCTCGAGCGGCCGGTTGGCCCGGGACGCGGTCGGCCGCATCGGCCCGTAGCCGGCGATCGTCACCGGCCAGGGAGGATCGAGCTGCACCCGCGCCGCGCCCGCCCGCAGCGCGCCGGTCGCCCGCGCCGACGAGACCAGCCGGGCGGGATCGCGCACCCACCGTCCACACCAATCCCAGGAGGCGAGCGCGTACGCGCCGCCGATCGCCAGCAGCGCCGTCATCCCGATTGCCTGCAGTCGCCTGCGCCGCACGAAGCGGGGGAGCTTAGAGCCGGCAAAAGCAAAAGGGCCCGGTCCGTTCAAGACCGAGCCCTTCGCCGCTGAGACCTGCCGCGAGACCTACTTCTTCTTCGCGGGCTTCGGCGCCGGCTTGCCCTTGCCGACCGCGACCTTCTTGCCGGGGACCTCGGCGGGCGCGCCCGGCTTGCTGGTGGGGTTGGCCTCCCACTTCGAGAGCGCGGTGCCGACCGCCTCGTCGAACGAGCCCTCGAACTTGAAGTCCCTGGTCGGATCCGGACGCAGCTCGGTGAAGCCGTTGACGATCACCATCGAGTCATAGGTCTTCTTGGTGTCGCCGTTGGTGGCGGTGAACGCCAGCGCACAGCCCCGGCCCTCGTCGCAGGACAGGGTGGTGAACTTGTACTGGAAGGACCCTTCGCACCAGGTGTCGCCGCACAGCTCGTTGAGCTCGGTCACCCGCGCCGCCAGATCCTCGGGAGTGCCGCCCTTCGCGCCGCCTTCGGCCGCCGCTGCCGGCTGGTCGGTGCCCGCCGCCAGCGCTTCGCCCGGCGCCCCGACGCCGTCGCCGGTGATCTCCATCGAGAAGTCGTAGCCGCCCTTCACCTTCGAGCTCGCGGTGTCGGTGCTCTTCATGTTGATCGTGTACTTCCCGGGCTGGAACTCCTGGTCGACCGAGATGGTGTCCCCGGGGCCGCCGAGCGCGCTGCCGACCTCTTCACCCTTGGCGTTGGTGATCGTGATCTGCGGGATCATCGGGAACTTCTTCCCCGGAGGCGGGATCAGCTTCACGTGGTACTTCGCCGCCTTCTCGACGTTCCAGGTGTAGTCCTCCCCGCCGCCGGTGGCGGTGTTGTCGTTGCACTTCGCCTGCACCGCCGCCGGAAGCTGGCTGTGGCAGCTGGTGTCGAGGCCCGGCTCGGAGGCCGGCGCGAAGATGATCAGCGGAATCGCCGCCACCGAGCCGATGCCGCCGCCGATGAACGAGAACTTCTTCTTCTTCGACGTCG
>JAGSPQ010000498.1 GCA_018262385.1 Myxococcaceae bacterium
CGCTGCTCACCGAGCTGCTGCAGATCCCCGCCACCCACCAGGTGCTGTTCCTCCAGGGCGGGGGCCACCTGCAGTTCGCGATGGTCCCGATGAACTTCCTGCGCCCCGGTCAGAGCGCGGACTACGTGCTCACCGACGGCTGGTCGGAGAAAGCGCACGAAGAGGCGAAGGGCATCGGCGCGGTGAAGATCGCCTCGAACACCAAGACCCCCGAGGGCAAGTTCCTGCGGGTGCCGACCCAGGCCGAGGTGCACTTCGATCCGAAGGCGGCCTACGTCCACACCACCAGCAACAACACCCTCTCGGGCACCCAGTTCCAGACCCTGCTCGACACCGGCGCGGTGCCGCACGTCTGCGACATGAGCTCCGACTTCCTCTGGCGGCCGCTCGACGTCTCGAAGTTCGGGCTGATCTACGCCGGCGCCCAGAAGAACATCGGCCCCTCGGGCCTGGTGGTCGCGATCGCCCGCAAGGACTGGATGGCCAGCGGCCGGGACGACATCCCGAAGATCCTCCGCTACCAGACCCACGCCAAAGAGAACTCGCTCTACAACACCCCCAACACCTTCGGCATCTACCTCGCCCGCAACGTCCTCAAGTGGATCAAGGACTTCGGCGGCCTGGAGAAGATCGAGCAGCGCAACCGGGCCAAGATGGCCGCGCTCTACGGGGCGATCGACGGCAGCGGCGGCTACTTCAAGGCGAATGTCGAGTCGGCCAGCCGGTCGGCAATGAACATCGTCTTCCGCCTCGCGTCGGAGGCTCTCGAGGAGAAGTTCATCTCCGAAGCGAAGAAGGCGTCGATGGTCGGTCTGAAAGGACATCGCAGCACTGGCGGCATCCGCGTTTCGGCCTACAACGCGGTGTCCGAATCGGATATCGCGAGCCTCGTCTCGTTCATGAAGTCGTTCGCACAGGCGAACGGCTAACCGCTTCTCGTAACCAGGGGGTACTTCCATGCTTCGACGTGCACTGCTGATCTCGTTGCTGTTCGCCGTTCCCGCGCTCGCCAAGGAGTTCAAGGGCGTCAAGATGGCCGACACGATCACCGTCGACGGCAAGGCGCTGAAGCTCAACGGCATGGGGCTGCGCACCAAGGTGGTCTTCAAGGTCTACGTCGCCGGCCTCTACCTCGAGGAAGTGAGCAACGATCCGGCGGTGATCCTCACCAAGGATCAGACCCGCAAGGTCGAGATGATCATGCTGCGCGACCTCGAGAAGGCGAAGATCGTCGAGGCGATCCAGGCCGGGTTCGAGAAGAACAACGCGGACAAGATGCCCGCCCTCAAAGAGCGGCTGGCGAAGTTCGTCGGCGTGATCCCGGATCTGAAAGAGAACCAGATCCTCTCGCTGACCTACGTGCCCGGCAAGGGCACCACGGTGAAGGGCGGCGCGAGCGCCGAGACCACCGTCGAGGGCAAGGACTTCGCCGACGCCCTCTTCAGCGTCTGGCTGGGCAAGACCCCGGTCGACGAGGATCTGAAGAGCGGAATGCTGGGCAAGTAAGGCGAATCCAAAGGTAGGGTGCGCGCCCAAATGCGCTCCCTCCTTCTGACCTCAGTCCTTCTGTTCGCCGGCTCCTGCGCCACCCCCCAGGCGGAGCAGAAGCCGGATCCCATCGCTCCTCCCGCTGCCGAGCCGAAGCCGGCGGCGGTCTCCAAGGCCAGCCTGCCGCTGCCCCCCGGCCTCGACGAAGCGTCGATGGATCCGTCGGCCGACCCGTGCAGCGACTTCTACCAATTCGCCTGCGGCAACTGGATGAAGACGGTCGAGATCCCGGCCGATCGCGCGATCACCTCGCGCGGCTTCGTCGCGATCGCCGAGCGCAACGAGCAGATCCTCAAGGCGATCCTCGAGGAGGCGGCGGCCGGAAAGCTGCCCGCGGGCACCCCGTTCGCGCAGCAGCTGGGCGACTACTACGCCTCGTGCATCGACGAGCCGAAGCTCGAGGGCACCATCCCCGAGCTGCTGACCTTCGCCAGGAAGCTCAGCGCGCCGAAGAACGCCAGGGACCTCGCCCAGGCGGTCGGCACGCTCCACGCCTCGGGGATCAGCCCGCTGTTCAACAGCGGCGCCCAGCAGGATCTGAAGAACTCGGCCGAGGTGATCGCCGGCTTCGAGCAGGGCGGGCTCGGCCTGCCCGATCGCGACTACTACCTGCAGGACGACGCGAAGATGAAGGGCATCCGCGAGGCGTACGTCGCCTACGTCGAGAACATGCTGGTGCTGATCGGCGAGAAGCCGGAAGCGGCGAAGAAGGCCGCCGGGCTGGTGATGGACCTCGAGACCCGGCTGGCGAAGGCCTCGCAGACCAAGGTCGAGCGAAGGGATCCGAACTCCCAGTACAACCGGGTCGATCGCAAGGGCCTCAAGGAGAAGGCACCCAACTTCCAGTGGGACGTCTTCTTCACCGCGGTCGGGGCGAAGGACGTGCAGGCGATCAACGTCAACTCGATTCCGTACTTCGTCGAGCTGTCGGCCGCCGCGAAGGACGTGAAGCCCGAGACGTGGAAGGCGTACCTGACGTGGGTGATCGTCCGCTCGACCATTCCCACCCTGCCCAAGGCGATGCAGGACGCGCACTTCGCGTACTCCTCGAAGAACTTCACCGGGGCGAAGGCCGATCGGCCGCGCTGGAAGAAGTGCGTCGCGCACACCGACGGCGATCTGGGCGAGGCGCTCGGCCGCGAGTTCGTTCGCCGCACCTTCGGCGAAGACGGAAAGAAGCGGACCAACGCGATGGTCGAGGCGCTCCAGGGCTCGATCAAGCAGAACCTCGAGGCGATCACCTGGATGGAGGCCGCCACCAAGCCGGCCGCCTTCTCCAAGCTCGAGCGGATGGTGAAGAACAACAAGATCGGCTACCCGGACGTCTGGCGCGACTACGCGAGCATCAAGACCGACCGCGGCTCGTTCTTCAACAACTCGCTCGAGGCCAACCGCTTCGAGGTGAAGCGGCAGCTGGCGAAGATCGGCAAGCCGGTCGATCGCAACGAGTGGCTGATGAGCGCCTCGACGGTCAACGCCTACAACGATCCGCAGAAGAACGAGATCGTCTTCCCGGCGGGGATCCTCCAGCCGCCGTTCTTCAACCGCGACGCGACCGACGCGGTGAACTTCGGCTCGATGGGGATGGTGGTCGGCCATGAGATCACCCACGGCTTCGACGACGAGGGCCGCAAGTTCGACGTCGACGGCAACCTCAAGGACTGGTGGAGCGAGGGCAGCGCCAAGGCCTTCGAGGGCCGGGCCGAGTGCGTGAAGAAGCAGTACGACACCTACGTGGCGATCGACGACGTGAAGGTGAAGGGCGATCTGACCCTCGGCGAGAACACCGCCGACCTCGGCGGCCTGAAGCTGGCGCACGCCGCGATGGGCAACTGGTACGGGGCGAAGCAGGGCAAGCCCGAGGACGAGACGAAGTACCGCTACACCCGCTCGCAGCAGTTCTTCCTCGGCTTCGCCCAGTCGTGGTGCACCAAGATGCGGCCGGAGAACGCCCGCCTGCGCGCCGCCACCGACCCGCACGCGCCGCCCTACTGGCGGGTGATCGGCCCGCTCTCCAACATCGACGCCTTCCAGCAGGCGTTCGAGTGCAAGGCGGGGACGAAGATGGTCCGGGCCGGGCCCGACCGCTGCGACATCTGGTAGCTGCCCGGCTTGGTTGTTCGGCCAAGAAAACGCCCCCGGTGGGCTTGACACCCACCTAGGGGCCCGTGGCAGCTTCTTGGCCGGATGACCAACGCCGAGGCCGCCACCGCCACCGACTCGAGGATCCTGCTCGCCGCGGGGAAGCTCTTCCGGGAGAAGGGCTTCTCGGCCACCACGGTGCGTCAGATCGCCAGCGGGGCGCAGATGCTCCCCGGCAGCCTCCACTACCGCTACGCGAGCAAGGACGAGATCCTGATCGCGCTGATGCGGCGGGGCATCGAGCGGGCGATCGAGGCGGTGCAGAAGGCGGTGCAGGGGATCCGCGATCCGGTCGAGCGGCTGCGGCTGGGGATGCGCGCCCACCTCACCGCGCTGCTGACCGGAGAGGACGCCCTCTACGTGCTGCTGTTCGACTGGCGCTCGCTGCCGGCCACCGCCCGGGAAGGGGTCGAGCGCGAGCGCAGCAAGTACCAGTCGTACTGGGACGGCCTGCTGTTCGAGGCGGCCGGCACCGGGCGCGCCCGGCCGCTGATCGATCTGGAAGCGGTGCGCGAGTTCGGGTTCGGCGCGCTCAACTGGGTCGCCACCTGGTACCGCCCCGATTCGGGCCGCACCCCCGAGCAGATCGCCGACACCTTCTGGACCTTCATGGCCTACGGCCTGATGACCGAGCGCGCTCGCCCGCCCGATGTCGCCG
>JAGSPQ010000499.1 GCA_018262385.1 Myxococcaceae bacterium
GCTCCGATGACCGACCCGGCTGCCCGGGACTCTTCCTCCTGAGGTCTGCCCCCCGGTCGAGGGGGTTCGCGCGGGGTGGCTTTTGTCCACCGCCTGGCGAGGGCGACTCCCGCCCCGGCTCGCTCGCGGAACGCCGGCGCGCGGAACGGAGGTGGAGTGCTGCGCCCCCGCGGTGCGGGGGCGGGGACCTCCACCTTTGCTTCGCATCGCGGAAGGAAGAGCTGCGTACCGGCACGTCGGTGGTTGGAGCGCGGTCGAGCTGTCCGAGCCCGGCCTACCCAGAACGCTGAGACCGCCGCTGGCCCCTCTCACCCGCCTGCCTTTCCTGCTGTCGCTCCTCCCGCGATCGAGGCGGAGCCCGGTTCACCGATCAGGCGCCCAGCGGTGAAGCCGATCGCCGTCACCTCACGAGCGGCCGCGCTGCCGGTGCCGCCCAGACGGCTTCGGGTCGGATCCGGTCGCGCACCCCTCCGGGCCGGTGAGCTGGCTGTGCCAGAAAGTGCCGCCTCCCGCTGGGCCGCTGCCCGCACCGCCCTACCGGCGCGCTGCCGGCGATCGTGCTGCCCTCCCCGGCCTCGGGCAGCTCGCCCACCGCCGCGTCGGGCCGGCCCGCACCGCGATGCTGGCGGCGATCGCCGCGTCCGCCGAAGCGCTGCCGCCGTTGATCCCGCAGTGGACGGGGCGGCTTGCGTGGAATCCGTCGACCTGGGCCTACGCGCTGACCGCGTTCTTCGTCGTCGCGGTCGGAGCGCTGTTCGACGTGGTGGACTGCGCCCGCCGCCACCGGCGCCGCCGCGGAGCCCCCAAGAAATGAAACGGGCCAGAAGGTCGCCCTTCCGGCCCGCTCAAGACTTCCTTCAGCGAAAGAGGCTTACGCCTTCGCCGACGGGCTCTGCTCGGCCGGGGCCGGGGCCGCCGGGGCATCGCCCGCCGCCGCCGCCGCGCGCTCAGCCAGCGCTTCTTTGCGCGAGAGCCGGATCTTCCCCATCTTGTCGATCGAGATGACCTTCACCATCACCTCGTCGCCTTCCTTCACGATGTCGGTGACCGCCTTGACCCGCTTGTCCGCCAGCTCGCTGATGTGAATCAGGCCGTCGGTGCCCGGGAAGATCTCCACGAAAGCGCCGAACTCGGCGATCTTCCGCACGGTGCCCAGGTAGATCTTGCCCACCTCGGCCTCGCGGGTGAGCGCCTGCACCATCGCGACCGCCTGCTTCACCGCTTCGCTGTCCGAGCTGGCGATGTCGACCTTGCCGCTGTCGTCGATGTTCACCGAGCAACCCGTCTTGGCGATGATGTCCTTGATCACCTTGCCGCCCGGGCCGATCACGTTCTTGATGAACTCCTGGCGGATCATGATGCTGGTGATGCGCGGCGCGTACTGGCTGATCTCCTTGCGGGACGCCGGCATCGCCTCGAGCATCTTGCCGAGGATGTGGAGCCGGCCGACCCGCGCCTGCTCCATCGCGCGCATCATCACGTCCATCGTCAGACCGGCGATCTTGATGTCCATCTGCACCGAGGTGATGCCGTTCTTGGTGCCGCAGACCTTGAAGTCCATGTCGCCGAGGTGATCCTCGTCACCGAGGATGTCGGAGAGGATCGCGATCGAGTCGCCTTCCTTCACCAGGCCCATCGCGATTCCGGCGACCGGCTCCTTGATCGGAACGCCGGCATCCATCAGCGCCAGGGTGCCGCCGCAGACCGACGCCATCGACGACGAGCCGTTGCTCTCGAGAATGTCCGAGACGATCCGGATCGTGTACGGGAACTTGTCCGACGAGGGCAGCATCGCCTTCAGCGCCCGCTCGGCCAACGCCCCGTGACCGATCTCGCGGCGACCCGGGCCACGCAGCGGCTTGGTCTCGCCCACCGAGAACGGCGGGAAGTTGTAGTGGAGCATGAACTTGCGGAAGAACATCCCGTTCAGCTGCTCCATCCGCTGCTCGTCGTCACGCGTGCCGAGGGTGACCGTGACCAGCGCCTGGGTCTCGCCGCGGGTGAAGAGCGACGAGCCGTGGGTGCGGGGCAGCGGGGTCATCTCGCAGGTGATCTTGCGGACCTCGTCGTGCTTCCGGGCGCCGATGCGGCCGCCCTTGACGGTCAGATCGCGCATGTAGTCGTACTTGAGGTCCTCGTAGATCGCCTTGGCGGCCTTCTCGATGCCCGGCGTGTAGCCCGGCTCGCCCAGCTCGGCCTTCAGCTTCGCCAGCATCTCCTTCTTGGTCTTGCTCAGCGAGGCGTACCGATCGAGCTTCACTGCGATCGCGTAGCCGGCCTTGATCCCTTCCCAGGCGTGCGCCTTGACCTTCGCCTTCAGCCCCTCGTCGTGGGCGGGGATCTTGTCGAACTCGCGGGTCTTGATGCCGAGCGCGGCGCGAATCTCAGCCTGGAGCGCGATCAGCGGCTGACACTCCTTGTGCGCGAACTCGAGCGCCTTGAGCATGTCGGCCTCGTTGACCTGCTCCGCGCCGCCTTCGACCATCACGACCGCTTCCTTGCTGCAGGCGACCACGATGTCGATGTCCGACGCCTCGCGCTGCTTGAGGGTCGGGTTGACGATCAGCTTGCCTTCGATGCGGCCGACGCGAACGCCGGCGATCGGGAAGTTGAACGGGACGTCGGACGACCAGATCGCCGCCGAGCCGGCGGTGAGCGCCAGCACGTCGGGGTCATTCTGGCCGTCGAAGCTGACCACGTTGATGATCAGCTGGGTCTCGTAGCCGTACCCTTCGGGGAACAGCGGGCGGCAGCTGCGATCGACGATGCGGCAGGTCAGCGTCTCCTTCTCCGACAGCCGGCCCTCGCGCTTGAAGAAGCTGCCGGGGATCTTGCCGGCCGCGTAGAGGTTCTCCTTGTACTCGACCGTCAGCGGCATGAAGTCGACGTCCTTCTTCTCCCGCGCGCTGACGATCGTCGCCAGCAGCATGGTGTCGCCGTACTTGAGGATGATCGAACCGTCGGCCTGCTTGGCCATCCGGCCGGTCTCGATCGACAACTCGCGGTCGCCGATCATCACGCTTTTCTTCAGGAACATGTGCTTCTCCGTTGGTTTGAGATTTTCGGAGAGCCAGTGCGTTTTGATCCCTGACTGGAGCCGTCGAGCGGGCTCGACGCCTCGAGACAGAAAACAAACCGCCACGGCCCTTCCGTTACGACAAAGGGCGCCGGTTTCCCGACGCCCCCCTTGAACAACCGACGGTTACTTGCGAATTCCGAGGCCGTCGATCAGCTTCTTGTACCGATTGCCATCCTTGCCGCGGAGGTAATCGAGCAGCCGGCGGCGCTGACCGACCAGCTTCAGCAGCCCGCGGCGGCTGTGGTGATCCTTCTTGTGGGTCTTGAAGTGCTCGGTGAGGTGGGTGATGCGCTCGCTGAGCAGAGCCACCTGCACCTCAGGCGACCCGGTGTCCTTCTCGTGGGTCTTGAACTGAGTGACCAGCGCCATCTTGCGTTCCGGATGAACTCCCATTGTGCCGCTTCCTTTTTCTTCCCGCTCCGGTGGGTTGATGCAAAACCACCAGCAGTCCGCGGAGGGGAGCAGGCCGGGTGGCGCCGGGCGTATAGGCCGCAATGCCGGCGGGGGTCAATGCATCGTCCCGATGTTGCTAGGGCACCTGCTTGTCGTAGGCCCGGATGACCTCCTGGACCAGCGGGTGGCGCACCACGTCGACGTGGGTGAACTCGGCGAAGGCGATGCCCGTCACCTCGGCGAGGATCTGCCGGGCGTGGCTCAGGCCCGACAGCTTGCCCAGCGGCAGGTCGACCTGGGTCACATCGCCGGTCACCACCGCCTTGCTCGAGTAGCCCAGCCGGGTGAGGAACATCTTCATCTGCTCGACGGTGGTGTTCTGGGCCTCGTCGAGGATGGCGAAGGCGTCGTTCAGGGTCCGGCCGCGCATGAACGCCAGCGGCGCGACCTCGATCGTCCCCTGCTCGATCAGCAGCGCCGCCTTGTCGTCGTCCATCATGTCGTGGAGCGCGTCGTACAGCGGCCGCAGGTAGGGGTTGACCTTCTCGGCGAGGTCTCCGGGCAGAAAGCCGAGCTTCTCGCCCGCCTCGACCGCCGGGCGGCAGAGGATGATCCGCTTCACCTTGCGCTCCAGCAGCGCCGAGACGGCCATCGCCATCGCCAGGTAGGTCTTGCCGGTGCCGGCGGGGCCGATGCCGAAGACGATGTCGTGATCCCGGATCAGCTCGACGTACTTCTTCTGGGCGATGCTGCGCGGCGCGATCTGCCGGCCGTGCCCGCTCTTGAGGATCGGTGACAGCATCACGTCTCTCACCCCGTTGCCGCCCTGGTGCCCGAGCACCTTGATCGCCTGCTCGACGTCTTCGCGGT
>JAGSPQ010000500.1 GCA_018262385.1 Myxococcaceae bacterium
ATGCTTCTTCGATCTTCGACTTCGTCCCGCCAGCCAGCTGATCGACGACTTTGCCACCCTTGAACATCAGCAGGGTGGGGATTGATCGGATTCCGTACTGCATCGCCGTCGCCTGGTTCTCGTCGACGTCGACCTTCACCACCGTCACCTTGCCCTTGTACGCGGTGGCCAGCTCCTCGAGGGTGGGGGCGATCGCCTTGCAGGGCCCGCACCAGACGGCCCAGAAGTCGACCAGCACCGGCTGGCTCGAATCGAGCACCTTCGACTTGAACTCGGCATCGCTGACGTTGATGGTGTCTTTGGCCACGGGATCTCCGGAAAAGGTCTACGGCAATAATAGCGTCGCAGGTGCGCTGCAAGCCGTCGCGATATAAGAAGCAGGACGTGAAGCTCTTTCTTCCTCAGAAGACTCTCGAGGATTGGTCGCTTGGTGAGAAGGCCGATCTCGAAGACGGCAGGCTGGTCGTCAAAGAAACCCGTTCCTCGCATGCGGTGACGCCGGCGGTGCACTTCGTCAAGGTGGTCAGCGGCCACGATGCCCACCAGCTCACCGGGCGGGTGAAGACGATGAAGCAGCTCGACGAGCTGGGCGCCGAGCACATGATGGACTCGGTGCTGCTGGGCGAGACCGCCTTCGAGGTGGTCCCCGGCTACGTCACCGAGGTCACCGCGCCTCCTCCCGCCGCCAGGCCGGATCCGAAGAAGAAGCAGATCTCGCCCGAGGCCGACCTGCTCGCGGCGTTCATTCTCGACAAGCTCTAGAGCCTTCCGATGAGCCTTCAGGGGGTTCGGGTCGCGCTGACGGCTTCGCGCGAGCGGAGCGAGGCGATCTCGTTTCTGCTCGAGGACGAAGGCGCCCAGCTGCTCCACCTGCCGGTGCTCGAGCTGTTGCCGCCGATCGACCCGCGCCCGTTCGCCGCGGTGGTCGAGCAGCTGCAGCGCTACCCGTGGATCCTGCTCAGCTCGCTCGAGGCGGTGACCGCGCTGTGGGAAGGCGCGCGGGTGGCGGGGACGCTGAAGCGGCTCGACGAGGTGGGGTTGATCGCCACCGACGGCGAGGTCGCGCGGACGCTCGTCTGCCTCGGCCAGCCGGCGCGGCTCGCGCTGGGGACCACCGCGGTGCTCGAGCTGCCGGCCCAGGCGCCCGAGCTGATCGTGTTCGACACTCCGGGCGCGGCCTCCGCGCTCCACCGGGATCGCCGGGCGTGGCTGGAGGGGGCGGTGCGGGTGGCGGGCTCGGCGGCGACCGCCGAGGAGCTGAGCCAGCTGGGAACCCCGGCACACACCGTCGCACGCGCTGGATCCCTGGGCCTTCTCGACGCGGCGCAGGCGGCCTGGAAGAGGTAACCTTTCGGCCTCATGCGCACTCCGGTTGGGCTGCTGCTCCTCGTCCCTGCGGTGGCCCTCGCCACCTCGATCATTCCCCACTCCCTCGCCCAGCGCGCCGCCGAGGCCGATCGGATCGCGCTGGTGCAGGTGCTGTCGCGAGAGACGATCGTCCCCAACGACGATCCGCGGCGGATGCGGACGATCAGCAAGCTGGCGGTCGCCCAGAGCTACAAGGGCGAGGGCGGGCAGTTCGTCGAGCTGGTGCAGGCGGGAGGCAAGTCGGGGCTGTACGAGGCGCACGTGCCCGGCGACGCGAAGCTCGAGGTCGGGGCGACCGCGCTGGTGTTCCTCAAGTGCCAGCAGCCGAACGTCTGCGCGCTGGTGGCGCTCGGGGCCGGCGCGCTGCGGATGGTCGACGGGCAGCTGCTGGTGCCGGACTTGAAGACGGCGACGTACAGCAAGCAGACGCTGGCCTCCGTGATCAAGCAGCTGCAGATCCCCCGGGAGGCGAAGTGAGGCGCGCGTCGGCGGCGGTGCTGCTGCTGATTTCCTCGGTCGCGCTGGCCCAGTCCACCCCCCAGTACCTGCCGTTCAAGATGGTGAACACCACCTCCAATCCGTTCCGGTACTACCTCGACAACCGCAACGCGATGCCGGCCGGGCTGAATCTGCTGGCGGTGCAGAACGCGACCAACAACGCGTGGAACAGCTGGAACGCGGTCAGCTGCGCGGTGCCGAAGACCGCCACCAGCGGCTACACCAGCGGGATCGTGCCCAATCCGGCCGACTCGTACGACGCGTTCAACGTCACCCCGGTGTGGATCCTGTCGGCGACCGATCCGCTCCACTACGCGCTGTTCGGCAGCGCCTACGTGAAGGGGATCGCGATCCCGCTGACCTACGCCGGGGTGCTCACCCAGTGCGACATCTTCCTCAACGGGGTGGGGATCAGCTGGAGCGTCACCGCCACCACCGCGGTGGGCACGGTGGATCTCGAGACGGTGATGCTCCACGAGGCGGGCCACTGCCTGGGAATGGATCACTGGCAGCCCGACTTCCCCGACATCAGCGTGATGGTCGGCGCGGTGCAGGAAGGCTTTCAGCGGCGCACCCCCAGCAGCAAGGACGTGGAGGCGCTGTGCGCGCGCAACCCGGTGCAGGGCGGCATTGGCTCGCCGTGCCTGGCGGACGGAGGCTGCGGCGCCGCCACCGCCAGCGGAGCCAAATGCATCACCCAGCCGCTGGCTTCGGGCCAGGCGAAGTTCTGCACCGTCGGCTGCGCGGCGGGCACCGGCTTCGTCTGCGAGCTGCCGCTGTATTGCGAGGCGTCGACGTACTTCAACCCCACCTTCAGCGGGACGTGCCTGCGGGCGGTGGACACCGTCACCAGGGTGGGCGCGCCTTGCACGATGAACGGCCAGTGCAACTCGGCGCTGGGCCTGTGCCAGCCCGAGGACTCCCAACCCTCGGGCTTCAAGCGGTGGACCCAGGGCTACTGCTACCAGACCTGCGCTGCCGGCCAGCCGGGGTGCCCGGCGGGCAGCCAGTGCACCAACGTCGGAGCGCCGGATCCGATCTGCCTGCTCTCGTGCCGGGTCGGGCTCGCCGACTGCCGGTCCGGGTACTCCTGCGCGCAATCGGTCAACGGCGGGGTCTGCATTCCTTCCTGCTTCCAGGACATCGACTGCGGCGACGTCCTCAACTACCAGTGCCGCACCTGCGACGGGCTGTGCGTGGCCCGGCAGAACTCGGCCGGGCAGATCGGCGATGCCTGCACCCAGGACCAGGAGTGCGGCGCCGGCCAGCTGTGCGCGAAGCTGGACGTGGCGAAGGCGGCGCGGCTGTGCACCATCTCGTGCGGCTCGGGCTGCGGCAGCTGCCCGTCCGGATCCACTTGCCACCCGATCGCGCCCACCAACGCGCTCTCGTGCCTGAAGACCTGCACCGGCGCGGGCACCTGCCCGACGGGCTCGCGCTGCGCCAACCTGCCCACCGGCCGCGGCTGCATGCCGCCGTGCCTTCAGAACCTCGACTGCCCGGTGGGCGAAGACTGCGTCGGGGGCGACTGCTTCGGCCCGGGCTACGACGCGGGCTGCGGCGCGTTCTGCCCGACCGTCGATGCGGGCAAGCCGATCATCCAGCCGAAGAAGGACGCCGGCACCGGGGGAGGGGGCAGCGGCGGTTGCGGCTGCTCGAGCGCGCTCGAGCTGTCGGGGCTGCTGGCGGTGGTCCTGGTCGGTTGGGCGCTCGGCCGCCGGCGGCCTGCACCGGCGGGGCGGCGCCGTTGACCCAGCCGGCCGCTGGGGCGCGAATGCCCCAGGACTTCTCGCTCGACTTCGTGCTCCAGGCGCTGGTGACCGCGCGCGCGCTGACCGTCGATCAGGCCAACGAGATCTCCCATCAGGAAGCGCCGGCCCGGGCGCGGGTGATCAAGCAGTCGGGGCTCGAGAAGTACGAGGTGTCTCCGATCGAGATCATCGCCGCGTTCGCGATGCCGAAGCTGGACCAGGATCGGCTGAGTGAGCTGATCAGCAAGCCGGCCGGAGTCCAGTACCGGAAGATCGACCCGCTCAAGCTCGACCTGGGTGCGGTGACCCGCATCATCTCGCGGCCGTACGCGCAGAAGAACGTGATCCTCCCGCTGGGGGTCGAGTCGGGCGCGCTGGTGGTGGCGGTGGCCAACCCGTTCGCGCCGTTGCTGTTCCAGGATCTGCAGCGGATCGCGGCGATGAAGATCATCCCCGTGCTCTCGGCGAAGGCCGACATCCTCAAGGGGATCGCCGACGTCTACGGGTTCCGCCGCACCCTCGCCGCCGCGGCCAGCGACTTCGCCGAGGCCCCTTCGGTCGCCAGCAACTTCGAGCAGCTGGTGCAGCTGTCGAACGGGCAGGAGCTCGACGCCTCGGACAAGCCGGTGGTGCAGGCGGTCGAGTTCCTGCTGCGCTACGCCTTCGACAACCGCGCCTCGGACATTCACATCGAGCCCAAGCGCGACAAGTCGTTGGTGCGCTTCCGGATCGACGGCGTGCTCCACAACGTCTACCAGTTGCCCGCCCAGGTCCACGCGCCGGTGGTGTCGCGGGTGAAGATGATCTCGCGGATCGACATCTCGGAGAAGCGCAAGCCGCAGGACGGCCGGATCAAGATCGATCGCGAGGGCCGGGAAGTCGAGCTGCGCGTCTCCACCCTGCCGACCGCCTTCGGCGAGAAGGTGGTGATGCGGATCTTCGACCCCGAGGCGCTGGTCACCGATCTGCCGGCGCTGGGCTTCGATCCGGTCGAGCGGCAGATCTTCGAGTCGTGGATCGCGCAGCCCCACGGGCTGATCCTCGTCACCGGGCCGACCGGCAGCGGGAAGACCACCACCTTGTACTCGGCGCTCAAGGCGCTCGCCGGCCCCGACGTCAACGTCACCACCATCGAGGATCCGATCGAGATGGTGTGGGACGCGTTCAACCAGGTCCAGGTGCAGCCGAAGCTGGGGCTCGACTTCGCCAGCGCCCTTCGCCACATCCTCCGTCAGGATCCCGACATCATCATGGTCGGCGAGATCCGCGATCCCGAGACGGCCGAGAACGCGATCCAGTCGGCGCTCACCGGCCACCTGGTGCTCTCGACCCTGCACACCAACGACTCGGTGGGGGCGGTGGGGCGGCTGATCGATCTGAAGGTGCCTCCCTTCCTGCTCGCCTCGAGCCTGCTGGGGGTGATGGCCCAGCGGCTGCTGCGGAAGATCTGCGTCCACTGCTCGATTCCGGTGCAGCTGGCGTCGGAAGAGATCGAGGCGCTCCAGGCGCCGGTGCCGCTGCTCGAGGGCGGCCTGCAGACCGCGCGTGGCAAGGGGTGCGTCAAGTGCCGCGGCACCGGGTACCTGGGCCGCACCGGCATCTTCGAGCTGTTCTCCGCCACGCCCGAGGTGCGGCAGTTGGTGAGTGCGGGATCTTCG
>JAGSPQ010000501.1 GCA_018262385.1 Myxococcaceae bacterium
GACGACGATGCAGCTGTTGACGTCGATCACGGTGACCGGAACGGACATCCCGTCCTCGGTGAACACCGACGTCATTCCGACCTTGATGCCAATCACGCCTTTCATGGGTGCGTCCTTTTTCGTCTCTCGCACATGGCGCTTGGGCCAGCGGTGCGGTCCGGGGCATCCGGAGGGCGCGGCTCGTACCAGCCCCCTCGGGTGAATGCAACCCGCCGGAAGCTTTAGCGGACGCGGGCCGGGGGGGTGAGATCGTCGGCCAGCAGCACCCGCACGTCCCACAGGCAGTCTGCCTCGGCGCTCAGGGTCGGCTCGAGCTTGCCCACCCAGCTCAAGGTGGCGAGGTCGGCGGCCACCTCTTCGGCCCCCTTCTTCGCCCGCTCGCCCTCGCGCCCGCAGTACTCCAGCCGCGACTTCTTCACGTCGTCGGCCAGCTTGCGGCCCCACCAGACGATGGTGGTGTTGCGGCCCTTGTTCTTGTCGATCAGCGTGTCGAGGACGAAGGTGACCGACTTGGCCCGGGCGTTCTTGCTCAGCAGCTCGACGCCGATCCGCTTCTCGCAGCCGAGGTAGTGGCAGTAGTAGCTGCCGCTGGGGAACATCGCCTCGGGGGGGATCGTCTTCACCAGCAGCGCCCGCTCGGCGGCGGCGGTCACCTCGGCCTTGTAGGGCTTGTTGAGCTCCTTGCAGGCGGGGCCTTTGCAGCTGGCGATCTTCACCTCGACCACGCCCTCGGTCAGGCTCCACGTCCCGAGCAGCAAGGTCTTGCCCTTGACCTTGTCGACCCGCTCGGCGCGGTACTTTCCGTGGCTCTCGAAGGCGACGTAGCCCTCGGCGTTTCCAATCTCGGCGCCGTCGATCAGATCCTGAGCGGTCGGGGCGGCGGCGAGGACGGCGGTCAGCAGCGTAGGCAGCATTGATCTTCCCGGGTCAGGCGGCGAGGGCGTGAAGGCGGAGTGCGAACTTCAGATAGTTGACCAGCGCAATGCCGGTGTAGCTGACCGGAACGTAGCGCCAGCCACGCTTGATCAGGAACCAGGCCCACGCGGCGGCCAGCTCGCCGCTGATCAGCCCCGGCCCCATCGGCGAGGTGAACGCCGAAGGGACGATGTGGCGGTAGAGCAGCTCGGACTGGTGGAAATACCTACGGGCGTGCCGGGCGAAGGCGCGCTTGCTGCGCGAGTACTCCTGCAGCTCGGGGTTGCCGAAGGCGGGGTGGCACTCGATCTCGCTGCCGACCGCCCAGACCTCGGCCGGCACCTGGCGCCCCCGGCTCGAGTGGCGGAAGCGCTCGATCAGCGCCAGAAACGAATCGCAGTTGGCGGCCATCGGATCGCCGCGCCTGCTGCCGTGGGCGAGGATCAGGATGTCGGCCGAGGCGAGCACCGCGGCGGCCTTCGCGCAGTCGCCGCCGACGAAATCGACGCCGTGCTTGAGCGCGGTGACGCTCGCGCCTTCCGCCTCGAGCAGCTTCTTCAGCGGGCCCCCGAAGGCGCCCGAGGCGCCGGTGATCGCCACCTTGCGGCCGGCGACCTGGCAGCCGGTGCCGAACAGCCGGTCGAACGCGGTGGTGACCGAGCCGAAGTAGCGATCGGGGAAGGCGTGGTGGAGCGAGTGGTACGCCAGCCCGACGAACACCCCGCCCAGCGGCGCGGCGAGAATCGCCTGCTCCCGGTGGTTGCTGTCCTTGCCGCGCAGGAAGATCCCCACCCCGAAGCTCACGGTGAAGATCCCCTGGACGATCAGCACCGGGACGGGGGCGAGGAACAGGTAGCCCGCCGAGGCGCCCAGCAGCTGGATCGCCAGCTCCCCGGTGCGGTGGCGCCAGAAGTTCGGCCCGATCAGCGCGTCGTCGAACTTGAGCCGCCGATCGAGGAACAGGTGGTGGGTGTGGTGCAGCCCGCCCAACGATCGCAGCACCGGCACGGCCGACCGGTGGGCGGCATGCAGCCCCCAGTGGACGACGTCGAAGCAGAAGGTCGCGCCCAGGTACAGCAGCAGGGCCTGGCCTGCCCAGGTGAGCACCGACGTCACGGTCATCGTCCTTCGGGTGCGTACCGCCGTTCGACCTTCACTTCAAATGCTGTACAACGGATGACGATGCCGGGATTTCTCGAGTCTTTCGTCAGCTGGGCCAACGAGCGGGTCGCACAGGCCGAGACCTTCGAGTCGATCGACGCTCTGCCCGGCCAGGGCGAGCTCGAGCTGGGTGGCCGCCGGGTGCTCAACGCCGACAGCACCGACCTGCTGGGCCTGAGCGCGGATCCGCGGGTGAAGGAAGCCGCCCAGGCGGCGACCCGGAAGTTCGGCGCCCAGGGCACCTGGCGGATGAAGCCGCTGCATGAGCTGGAAGAACGGCTGGCCGCGTTCACCGGGCGCGAGGCGGCGGTGGTCACCCCCGGCTTCGAGGCGGCGCTGTTCCCGGTGGTCGAGGGCGCCGATCAGGTCCTCACCGACGCGCGCAGCGACTTCGCCGAGCGCGAGTTCCTCCACGCGATCGCCCCCCGCTCGGCCCGGTTTCGCGACACCGAGGATCTCGAGGCGCTGCTGGTGGCCGAGCCCGAGACCCCGACCCTGATCGCGGCCGGCGCGGTGCACCCCTACGAGGGAGACCTCGCCGCCCTGCCCCGCATCGCCGAGCTCGCCGCCAAGGCGAATGCGGGGCTGGTGGTCGACGAGTCGCTGTCGCTGGGCCTGCTGGGAAGCTCGGGCGCCGGAGCGGTCGAGCACTTCGGCTTGAGCGACCAGGTGACGCTGGTGCTCACCTCGCTGGGCGGAGCGCTCGGCTCGCGCGGCTGGATGATCGCCGGCCCCCGCGCGGTGATCGACTTCGTGCGCGATCACCTCGACGAGAACGCCTGCATCTCTCCCCCGGCGGCGGCGGCCGCGCTCAAGGCGCTCGAGATCGTCCAGAGCGAGCCGCAGCGGCGGGTGCGCGCGTGGGAGCTCGCCCAGCGGCTGCACACCGGGCTTCGCTCGCTCGGGTTCGACACCGGCCCGTCGGTGACCGCGCGGGTGCCGGTGTGGATCGGCGACGAGGTGCGCTGCGAGCGGCTGGCCCGGGTGCTGCTCGAGACCGGCGCGCGGGTGCGGGCGGTGCCGCTGCGCGGACGGGCGCGGCTGCTGCTGACCTTGCAGGCCACCCACACCGACGCCCAGGTCGATCAGCTGCTCGAGCTGCTCGAGAAGCACGGGCGGCGAATCGGAGTGCTCGATGGTCCGCGGCGGGTCGACGCCGAGGTGGTGCAGCTCGCCCGGCCCGGCACCTTCATCACCCGCAACCTCTGCGGCGCCCACTGGGACGAAGCGCCGGCCGCGCCCGCCCCTTCGGAGACCCAGTCGGTGCTCTCGAACCTGGCCCAGCTGCCGTCGCGCGCGATGGCGGGGAACTTCTTCGACACCGTCGAGCGGCTCACCTGGCGCGCGGCGAACCTCGGCGCGGGCGATCTGCGCAAGCTGTGGCAGCGGCGCAAGTCGCTGCGCGGGCTGTTCCAGCGTTAACCGGGCTACTTCACGCCGACGGTGGTCGCCGCCTGCTTCGCGGCGGCGTCCTTCGCCTCGAGCTTCTGCCGCTTGGACTTCAGGGTGTTGATCAGCCCGTCGATGCCCTTGGTGTTGATCAGGGTCCGGAACTGATCCTGGTAGGCGGCGACCAGCGAGACGCTGTCGGTCACCACGTCGTAGATCTTCCACGGGCCCTTCTCGTCGCGGCGGTAGAGCTTGTAGTCGACCGGGAACCGATCGTTGTTCATCACCAGCATCGTGCCGACCACCGCCTCGTTGCCGGTGATCTGCTCCGCCCCGTACTCGGTGGCGAGCTTCCCCTTGCCCTCGGCCGAGGCCTTCGAAGCGTAGGAGGCGCGCAGCAGCACCTTCATCGTCTGAGCGAAGTCGTCCTGCTGGGGCTTGCTCAGCTTCGGCCAGTCCTTGCCCAGCGCCCGCTTGGCCAGCTCGCCGAAGTCGACGAACTCGTCCGCCCGCGCAGCGAGCTTCTCGGCTGCATCAGCGGCAGCGGCGATCTTCTGGACCTCGGTGTTGCCACTCTTGACGACCTCGAGCGGGGTGGCGCCGAGGACGGCGAGAGCGAGAATCAGGGGAGCGAGCATTCGTACCTTTGAGGGAAAGAAGGACTGTGAGGCGGGTTAACGCACACCGCCCGCCCCTCATTCAACTCATCGGACAACTCAGTGCTGAATCTCTGGCGGTAGGGTGCGTCGCATGCCCGTGAGACTGATCCCGACGGTGTTGATTTTGACGTGCGGTCTGGCGCTGGCGGCGGCCCCGAAAGGCAAGCCCGACGGCGGCAAGAGTCCCAAGCTCGACCTCGGGCTGC
>JAGSPQ010000502.1 GCA_018262385.1 Myxococcaceae bacterium
CATCGGCGGGTACCTCAAGCACCTCACCGGCGGCACTCCGATGTGGCTGTGGCCGATCATGATTCCGGTCGAGATCCTCGGCCTGTTCACCAAGCCGTTCGCGCTCACCGTCCGTCTGTTCGCCAACATGCTGGCCGGACACATGGTGCTCTTCTTCCTGCTCGGGTTGATCTTCATGCTCCACCCGGCGCTGGCGGTGGTCTCGGTGCCGATGGCGACCGCGATCTACTTCCTCGAGATCTTCGTCGGCCTGGTGCAGGCCTACATCTTCACCCTGCTGTCCGCCCTGTTCATCGGAATGGGAGTGGCGATGGGCCACCACGGGCACGACGCGGCGCACGCCGAGGAGCACGGGACCCACTGACTTTCAAAGCACCCCGCGGAGAGGTTGGGCCGCGCTGGAGGTAGTACCCAAGGGGCCTCAAACGACTCCCCCTCAAACCGAGTCATCACCGAATGGGCAAATGGACACTATGAACGCAGTTGCTTACGCATACCTCTCCGCAGGCATTGGCGCTGGGCTGACGATCATCGGCGCAGGACTTGGCATCGGGAAGCTCGCCGGCGCCGCACTGGAAGGCACCGCTCGCCAGCCGTCGGCGACGGGAGACATCCGCACCTCGATGCTGATCGCCGCCGGACTCATCGAAGGCGCGGCGCTGTTCGCGTTGATCATCTGCATCCTGCTGACGGTGAAGGGCGCGGTCTGATTTCCCCCATCCCGGGCGTGGCGCAGTGCACCGCCCGGGATGTTCAGCTGTTTGAGCTCCAACGCTTCACACCCAAGAGATCCTCATGAATACCCTTCTCGTCCTTGCCTCTGGCGGCGCTGGCTTCACCGATGTCCGGCCGGGCCTCATCTTCTGGACGTTGATCACCTTCTTCATCGTGGCCTTCGTGCTGCGCCGTGCGGCCTGGGGTCCGATTCTCAAGGCCGTCGACGCGCGTGAGAAGGCGATCAGCGGGTCGATCGAAGCGGCCAAGCGCGAGCGGGCCGAAGCCGAGAAGCTGCTGGGCGAGCAGAAGAGCGCGATCGCCGCCGCCCGCGCGGAAGCGGCGGAGATGATGCGGAAGAACCAGGCCGACATGGAGAAGTTCCGGGAGGACCTGATGGCGAAGTCGCGCAAGGAGGCCGAGGACCTGAAGGCCGACGCGCGCCGCAGCATCGAGGAAGAGAAGAACAAGGCGGTCGCCGATCTGAAGGCACACGCCGTCGGGCTGGCGATCCAGGTGGCGGAGAAGCTGCTCGAAGAGAAGCTGGACGACGCGAAGCACAAGTCGCTGGCCGAGAAGTTCATCACCGACCTGTCCGCCAAGCGCCCGTCGGCCTAGCCCGCGCGCGATGCAGCGGCTGGGCATCGCGCTGTTGGTGCTGTTGGGGCTGGGGTTCGTCGGGTACCGGGTGGTGCTCCCCCGCGCGTGGAGCCAGCCCGCCTCCACCCCGCTCTCGCTCGAGGGGGAACCGCGGCAGACCCCGCTCGAGCAACCGGAGCGGATCCAGGTCGACCGCGACGGCCGGGAGTACGTGGTCGAGAAGCTGTTCGACTACGAGATCTCGGGCGAGGTGCTGTCGGCCAGCAGCTACGACGTCTCCTGGACCACCGACTTCTCCGACGTGGACGTGGCGCTGATCTGGGGTCCGCGGCGCGCGCGCTTCAAGGAGCTGTTCACCTTCAGCCAGATGGGGCGGTGGCTGTTCTGGCGCTTCGACGAGTCGGTGAGCGCCGAAGACCGGCGGGACGTCGCCCTCCACGTCAGCAACAACCACCTGATCCCCAGCGAGAAGTCGAAGCACGTGGCCAGTGCCTTCCGGATGATCCGCGAGGGAGACCAGGTGCGGCTCACCGGCTCGCTGGTGCGGGTGCTGGGGCCGGGGGGCCACCCGCTCGCCAGCAGCAGCGTCTCGCGCGACGACAGCGGCGACGGCGCGTGCGAGGTGGTGTGGGTGGACGAGCTGCAGGTGGGATCGCGGATCTTCCGCTGAAGCTCACCAATCTCCCGGCCAGTCGTAGGCTTCGATCTTCTTCGCCAGCGCGTCGCGGGTCGGCGCTTCGAGGAAGACCTTCCCGGTGGGCCGGGCGAGCGCGAAGTGGTGCTCGGGCATCCAGTTCTCCCCCGCGGCCAGCGCCTGGCGGCCGGCGGCCTCGGACTCCTGGGGGTCGACCACCAGCTGGCGCAGGCGAAAGACGCCGTCCTGCTCGACGACGCAGACCGAGGGGTGCGGTGCGCCGAAGGCCAGGGGCAGCGCTTCCTTCCGCAGCCGCTCGAGCAGTTGCTTCTTCCCACTGGGAGCCATCGGAGCCATTGCGCCCCTTTAGTCGAGGACCGCGATCGGGGCGAGGCGGGGCTGATGTGGTAGTCACGACTGCTCCTGTCGGCGGAGGTCTTCGGTGTCGCTGCGCCTGGGCAAATACGAGCTGGTGTCGCGGCTCGCCAAGGGCGGAATGGCGGAGACCTTTCGCGCGCGGCTGGAGGGCGCCGCCGGGGTCACCAAGCAGGTGGTGATCAAGAAGGTGCTGCCGGAGCTGGCCGAGGATCAGGACTTCATCGCGGCGTTCATCGACGAGGCGCGGCTGTCGGCGAGCCTGAGCCACGGGAACATCGCCCAGGTGTTCGAGTTCGGGCAGGTGGACGGGGACTACTTCCTCGCGATGGAGTGGGTGGACGGCCGCTCGCTGGCGCAGATCCTCAGGCGGGCGGCGGAGCTTCAGATCGCGTTTCTCCCGCCGTCGATCGCCTGCTTCCTCGCGATCGAGGTGCTCAAGGCGCTGCACTACGCGCACACCCGGACGGGAGAGGACGGGAAGCCGCTGAACCTCGTCCACCGCGACGTCAGCCCGGAGAACATCCTGGTCAGCTTCGAGGGGCAGGCGAAGGTGATCGACTTCGGGATCGCCAAGGCCTCGCTGCCGAGGAACCAGGAGACCGCGCCGGGCCTGGTGAAGGGGAAGTTCCTCTACTTCTCGCCCGAGCAGGCCTGCGCCCAACCGCTCGACGGGCGCAGCGACGTCTTCGCGCTCGGGGTGGTGCTCTACGAGATGCTCAGCGGAGCCAAGCCGTTCCACGGGCAGATGCACGTGGTGATTCAGGCGATCCAGCAGGGGCGGTTCACCCCGGTCGAGCAGGTGAATCCGCTGCTGCCCGCCCGGCTGGCCGAGGTGGTGGCGAAGGCGATGACGAGGGACCTCTCGCTGCGGTACGGCTCGGCGCTCGAGATGCAGCAGGCGCTGACCCGGCTGCTCTACCGGGAGGATCCGGCCTTCTCGAGCGAGACGGTCAAGGACTGGATGCGGTCGTTGTTCTCCGGCCCGGGCGCCCTGCCCGGCGAGGAGGATCTGCAGACCGCTCCGGCCCGCGATTCGGCCTCCGCTCGCGGTTCGTCCGGCTCCGGCCGGGCCGCGGGACGCCCCGCGCTCGCCGCGCCTGCTGCTGCTCCCGCCGGTGCCGACGCCTCCGCGGCTTCCGCAGGCCCTGCTCCCGCCTTGCTCGAGAAGCCCGCGGCGCAGGCAGAGACGACGCCGCTCACCCCGGGGCGAATCGGGATCGGCGTTGCGCTCGCGGGGCTGGTGCTGGCGGCCTTCACCATCGCCGCGCTGCTGGCCGAGCCCGAGCCGATCGACCGGCCGGTGGAGCGCGCGCCGGCGCTCGCCCGGCCCCCGGTGTTCGCGGCGCCGAGGCCGGCCGCCGCCGCGACTCCGGTCGACACCCTCGTCTACCCGGCCTCCGCCGTCGTCCGCGCCACGCGCCACCGGCTGCGCTTCGACGGGCTGGCGCTTCCCTCGGTGACCTTCGCCGCCGGAGCCACCCCGCAGCTCGTCGAGCGCGAGGCATCGGACGAAGACTCCCCGCTGTTCTTCCGGGCGAGCTCGACCGACCCCGTCCACGACGGAGCAATCCGCCTCGTCCTCCAGCGGCCGGTTCCGCTCCCGGCGATCACCGGCGGGACGCTGTTCGACTTTCATCCGTTCGACACGCCGCTGCGCGGGGCGATCCGGAAGGTCGAGGCCGGCGAGCCTCCGGTGCAGTTGGAGTTCGCCGACGCCAGGACGGTGGTCGACGTGCGGGCGGCGGGCTGGCTGACGATGGAGAGCGTGCCTCCCGGCGAGAAGGTGAAGCTCACCTTGCGCGCGCTCGAGCCGAAGGCCTGGGCCGGCCGCCCGCGCGGGGCCTCGGTGCTGGTGGTGTGGAAGCGGGCGTTCGGCCGGCTGCTCCCTCCCCCGGGCGGGGATTGGCCCGACGAGCTCGATCGCGCGGTGCTCACCGCCGACAAGCCGCTGGTGGTGGAGCACGCGACCGCGCTGGCGTTTGCGTTCGCCGACCCGCTCGCGA
>JAGSPQ010000503.1 GCA_018262385.1 Myxococcaceae bacterium
GCAGTGGACCCAGCTCGAGGCCGCGCTCGAAGATCCCGCGCAGCTCGCTGCCGTCACCGCGTCGTTTGCCGAGCTCGGTGAGCCTGCGCACGCCGCCCAGTTGGTCGAGAGCGTGCTCGCCCGGCAGAAGGATCTGCGGCTCAACCTCGGCGCGCTCGCGATGGTCGGTCGCCTCTGGGACGCCGCTGCTCCCACTGCCGCCCGGGTCCGCGCCCAGGGAGTCTTCGCCGACCACCTCGAGCCCCAGGCCGGGGCCGGCGCCGCGGCCACCATCACCATCACCGGGTTGCCGGTCGTCGCCGCGCAGCTCGAGCGCGACTCGCTCGCGGCGCTGTGGCGGGCGCTCGGCTTGCTGGTCGGCGTCGGCGCGCTCGCGCTGGGGGTGGCGACTCGGAGGCCCGGGCCGACCCTGCGCGCGGTTCTCGAGGCCGCGCTCGCTGCGCTGGTGACCCTCGCGATCGCGGGCACCGCCGGTCTGGGCGTCGACCCGGGTTCCGCCGCGCTGTTCCTGCTTCCGCCGCTGGCCGCCTTCCTCGTCTCGGGCTCTTCGCGGCTTCCGCTCGCCTTCTGCCTCGCGCTCGGCGCCGGCAGCGCGGCGATGCTGTTCGTCGGGGCTCTGCCGGTCTCCCGCTCGGGAGCCGCACTGGCGGTCGGCCTCGCCGCGGTCGCGCTGATTCACTCGGCGTCGCGTCGGATTGCTTCACCCCCGCCCGCGGTGCCTTAGCCGCCAGGCGCGTTCGAGCCGCTGGCTTCAACGCCGGCGGGCGGTGCTCGCCAGCGACCGGCGGATCGAAGGGACTGGGGGGTGGCGGGCCGGGTCGCGGATCTCCGGGCGGCGCGTACGGCGGCTCGACCGGCGGCTCGACCGGCTTCTCCGGGGCTGGCCGCGGCGGCACCGGGATGACGGGGGCCGGCTGCGGGGCAGGCTCCGGCACGGGCGCTGGCGGCGGCACCGTCGTCGGCAGCGGAATCGCCGGCTGAGGCTGCGGAACCGGCTGAGGCGCAGGTGCCGGAACCGGCGCCGGAACCGGCTGAGGCGGCCCGGGAGCTGGTGCGATCGGCTTCGCCATCACTTCACCCCCACCCGCGCGCCCTTCTTCGAACGCGCCTTGCTCGCCACCGCGGTCGGTGCCCCCGCGGCCGGGCCCAGGCCCGCGACCAGCCTCTTCGGTGCCTGCGCGCGGTAGCTCTCGTCGATCCACGCCTTGAGCAGCTGAACCGGCGCCGGCTTGCCTGCCGGAAACCTGGCCGACACCCAGCCGCTCTTGCCCAGGCCGTACCCGGTCGGCTCGGT
Organism: Myxococcaceae bacterium; assembly: GCA_018262385.1. GTDB lineage: Bacteria > Myxococcota > Myxococcia > Myxococcales > Myxococcaceae > JAGSPQ01. The sequence goes on from JAGSPQ010000503.1 coordinate 1,295, forward strand.
GAAAGGCAGCATCAGCGCCACCGAGCTCGACTGCGGCAGCTTGCACGAGATCCCCAGCGGCTCACCCTCCAGGCTCAGGTAGGCGAAGGTCTTGTCCTTCACCGCCAGGTCCAGGTGTCCCGGCCACGGGCTCTTGGTGTGCGCGCCGGGGTAGCCGAGCCCGAATGCGCGCAATTCCTTCAGCACCGCATCGCTGTTTTTCGCTCGTGACATCAACGGGATGTTAACGCTGCCCTTCGAGGCCCTCGGACTGAATTTGAAGGGGATGCCGGGCGTTGTAAGGAGAACCCAAGTGACTACCCACTGCCCCCATCGAACCCGCCTGACTGGACTCGCCGTCGTGCTGGCGGCTTCCGCCTCCGTCGCGCAGGAGCAGGAGTGGGAGACCCTCCAAACCGAGCCGATCGTGGTCAAGGCGCGCAACCGCGCCGCGGGCGGCGGAAAAGAGATCTGGGCCGAGGGCAACATCAAGGGCGAGGTGATCGACATCCAGGAAGTCCTCACCGATACCACCCGGTTCACCCGGTACATGCCGTACATGACCGAGGCGCGGGAGCTTCCGCCCCGCGATGCCGACGGCGCGCTCTACATCTACCTGCGGCTCGACATGCCGGTGCTCTCTCCCCGCGACTTCATCCACAAGGTCTACATCGACCGGGACTGCCGGCAGCCCTGGACCAAGGGGTCCTACGCCAGCCACTGGCACGCGATGCCGTACAAGATTCCCCAGAAGGACGGGGTGGTGCGGCTGACGATCTCCGAGGGCTCGTGGCTGGTGACGCCGCTGCCGAACGGAAAGTCGCACCTGATCTACAAGTTCAGCGCCGATCCCGGAGGGAACATCCCTTCGATCTTCACCAACATGAACAACGTCAAAGGCCCGGTCGAGACGTTCGCCGCGGTCGAGCGCGAAGCCGCGATGCGCGCCACCACCCGCCTGCGCGCGGCCGCTGCCGCTGCTGCTGCCTCGGCCGCCGCGGCGCTCACCGGTGGCGCCGACGCCGGTCGCTAATGCTGGGAACCGCGCGGGTAGCCGCGCGCGATCGGGTGCAGATCCTTGCGCCCATCGACGAACACCGCGATCCACTCCGCCATCCGCTGCCCGAGCCGCCGGCACGAGGCGATCTCGTTCTCGGTGCGCGGCTCGCCGGCCTGCACCGCTCCGTAGTGGAGGGTGTGCTTCTTGCCGACGTAGTCGGTCACCCCGAACACCACCAGCCCGTGGTTCATCAGCACGATCAGCATCTCGAGGCACGCCAGCTCGGTGCCGCCGCCCCAGCCCCCCGAGGACGAGAAGGCACAGCCCAGCTTCCCGTCGAGCGACTGCCACACCTCGTCCGGCAGCGAGTCCCACCACTTCTTCAGCTGCCACGGCATCGAGCCGAGGTTGGTGGCGCCCCCGAGCGCGACCCCGTCGCACCACGCCAGGTCCTCGCGGTTGGCGTCGTCGATCGACCGCACCCGCACCTCGGTGCCCGGCACTTCCGCCGCGCCGGCCGCGACCTGCTCGCCCATCTTCCGGGTGTTCCCGGTGTTCGAGTGAAAGAGGACGAGGACCTTGCCCATGGGGTGCTCAGCCCCGCGACGTGCGCTGGAGGGTCTTGAACGCCTCGACCACCGCCTGCATGTGCGGCTCGTCTCCCAGCAGCATCGAGTGGTGGAACACGATCGAGCCGGTGTAGCCGGCTTCAGAGACCGGCAGCTTCAGATCCGACACCTTCAGCGACGCGCGGTAGGCCGGCTCGAGCGCGTGCATCTTCGGGTGTGGCGCGTAGAGCGGGTTGTTCGACAGCGGCTTGTAGGCGCCGTGCAGCAGGAAGTCGCCCATCCCCAGCAGCTCGCGCAGCTTGGGGATCATCGGCAGCGCCTCCTGCCCGTACACCGGCGCGTTCACCCGGACCACGTAGCCGTAATAGGTCTGGCGGGTGATCTGCGGCAGCCGGCGCATCGGCAGCAGCCCTTCGATCTTCGCCAGCTCGGCGTCGAGCCAGCGGGCGTTCTTCTCGCGCTTGTGGTTCTGCTCCTCGAGCCGCGGAAGCTGATCGAGCAGGATCGCCGCCTGGAACTCCGACAGGCAGCGGTTGGTGCCGTAGCGCGCAGTGGTCTCGGCCAGCTGCAGGTTGCCCGGCTTCACCGTGCTCGGGTCGAGGCGGCGGCGCGAGTTCCAGGCCGACAGCTCGAGCCGTTCTTTGAAGGTGTCGTCGTTGGTGACCGCGGCGCCGCCCTCACCCGAGGTGAGCACCTTGCCCTGCTGCATCGAGAAGATTCCGATGTCGCCCATCGTGCCGGCGTTCTGGCCCTTCCACTGCGAGCCGTGGCTGTGGGCCGAGTCCTCCACCACCCACAGGTCGTGCTTCGCCGCCAGGGCGAGGATCGCGTCCATGTCCACCATGCACCCGTAGAGGTGCACCGGGAGGATCGCGCGGGTCTTCGAGGTCACCGCCGCGGCGGCCTGCTCGGCCGACAGACAGAAGGTGTCCGGCTCGACGTCGACCACCACCGGAGTGGCGTTCACCGACAGCACCGCCAGCACCGGCGCCACCCAGGTCATCCCGGGGACGATCACCTCGTCGCCGTAGCCCAGGTCGAGCGCCTCGAGCGCCGAGACCAGCGCCGACGAGCCGTGATCGACCGTCACGCAGTGCTTCACCCCGTTCCATCTGGCGAACTCGGCGGCGAAGCGCTGCTCCTGCGACGGCTCGCCGATCGAAGCGCCGCTGATCGCCCAGCGGCCGCTCTCCAGCACCGCGCGAACGCGCGCAAAAGTGTTCTCGTCAGCTACCGGCCAGCGCGGCCATGTGATCTTGGTATTCATGTCGACTCTCAGCGGCCCAGAGTTTTGAGGTATTCGCGGTTGCGGCCAGCGCTCGCCTTCGGGTCGCCTGCCCCCGGCAAGATGTCCTGTTCGACCACGATCCAGCCTTGGTAGTTGCGGCGATAGAGCTCGGCCAGCAGCGCGGGGAAGGCGACCACCCCCTTGCCCAGCTCACAGAACAGATCGTTGCTCACCGCCTCGGAGTA
>JAGSPQ010000504.1 GCA_018262385.1 Myxococcaceae bacterium
TCACCTCGGGGTACTTCTCGAAGATCGTCGACGGGAAGACGAGCAGGTCATCGAAGTCGACCGCGCCCTGGGCTTTGAGCGCCAGCTGGTACAGCGGGTAGACCAGGTGGGCGACCAGGTCGTAGTCGTCGCCCTGCCCCTCGGGCTTCGGCTGGGGCGCGACCCCCGAGTTCTTCGCCCGGCTGATCAGGGTCAGCACCTTGCGCCCGTCGAACTCGCGGTCGTCGACGTTCCGCTCGCGCATCGCCCGCCGCACGATCGAGACCTGGTCTCCGGTGTCGGCGATGGCGAACTTCTTCGGCCAGCCCAGCTTGCCCAGGTGCTCGCGCAGCACCTCGGCTCCGAAGGCGTGAAAGGTCGACAGCGTCACCCCGGCCGCCTTCTGGCCGGCCATCTTGATCACCCGCTCCTTCATCTCGGAGGCGGACTTGTTGGTGAACGTCACCGCCAGGATCGCCCGCGGCGCGACCTTCTTCTCCAGCAGGTGGACGATCCGGTGGGTGATCACCCGGGTCTTGCCCGACCCGGCCCCCGCCAGCACCAGCAGCGGCCCCTCGGTGGTCTTCACCGCCTCACGCTGGGGCGGGTTCAAATGACTCAGGTCGATCAAGGCCGCGGATCTCGCGTCACTTCGCGGCGCACTTTCCGCTGCGGCAGCTGCCCTTGCCGCAGTCCCGATCGGACGAGCAGGTTCCGTCGGGAGCGTTGGCGCACTTGCTGCTGCGGCATGCCGCTCCCCCACAGTCGCGATCCGACGAACACGAAGCGCCGGGCGCGGTCGCGCACTTGCTGCTGCGACAGCTGACCCCATCGCCGCAGTCCCGATCGGACGAGCAGCCGCCCGCGCCCACCGCGCACTTGCCGCTGCGGCAGCTGCCCTGCCCACAATCGCGATCGGACGAGCAGGTTCCGTCGGGAGCGTTGGCGCACTTGCCGCTGCGGCAGGACGCTCCGCCGCAGTCGCGATCCGACGAGCAGGAAGCTCCGGCGGCGGTGGCGCACTTGCCGCTGCGGCAGCTGACCGAAGGGCCGCAGTCGCGGTCGCTCGAGCAGTCGGCCCACGCGCCGGCGGCCCCCAGGATCACGGTCAACAGCAGGAAGGCGCGCATGCGCGGCACCTCACCACACCCGCCCGCGCGCCGCGAGACTGTCGACTCGCGCAGCTTCAGAAGCTACAAAGTGGGACCAATGGCCAAGGAACTGAAGGCCCGTGCGATTCCAGAACCCGGGGAAGCGCGGGCACTGGTCGCCGGACTCGATCGGCGGGGATTCACCGAGCAGCTCAGCCGGCTCACCGACAGCTTCTCGTCGGATCCGGGAAATCCCGGCAGCTACGCGTGCACCGGCTGTCAGCGCTGCGCCAACTGCATGTTCTGTGAGACCTGCGACAGCTGCTACCAGTGCACCCACTGCATCGACTGCCAGCTGTGCAACAACTCCACCCACTGCCTGGGCAGCAAGTCGCTCCACGCCTGCGCCTACTGCGTGCAGAGCGAGAACTGCACCAACTCCGCCTACCTCACCTTGAGCCGCAACCTCTCCGACTGCACCTACTGCTTCGGCTGCGTCGGGCTGACGAAGAAGGATTTCTACATCCTCAACACGCCGTTCGGCCGGCAGGAATATTTCGAGCTCACCAAGCGCTTGAAGAAAGAACTCGGAATCCGCTGAGAGCGGATCTGGCGTGACCTGCCGGTGACGTCCTCGCGATAAGCCAGCCTTCGCCGAGCCAGACTGGCGCCGCAATTGTGGTTGACGCTGTGCAGCGCGGGGCCTATCCAAAGCCTCGGTAGTCCGGGGGGTAGACAGCGTGGATGGAGAACCTGTGACAGCACAGGAGCGCCCTTTTTCCGTCGTGGGAATCGGTGCATCCGCCGGAGGGCTCGAGCCACTCGAGCGGCTCCTGGAGCACCTCAAGCCCGGCCGCCTCTCCTACGTCGTGCTCCAGCACCTGGCCCCCTCGGGCGACAGCCTGCTGCGCGACCTGCTCGCCCGAAAGACCTCGCTCAAGGTGGTCACCGCCGAGAATGGGGTGCTGCCCCAGACCGACACCATCTATGTCACCCCCCCGGGGAGCGAGATCGTCCTGCGCGACGGCGCGCTGCGGCTGTCGCCGCTGGGCTCGTCGCTCAGTCCGAGAAACGCGATCGACACCCTGTTCCGCTCGCTGGCGCACGAGCTGGGCCCTGATTCGCTCGGGGTGATCCTCTCCGGCTCCGGCACCGATGGCGCGCAGGGGCTGAAGGCGATCCGGGCCGAAGGCGGCGTCACCTTCGCGCAGCAGCCCGGCACCGCCGAGCAGCCGGGGATGCCGACCAGCGCGCTCAACACCGGGGTGGTCGACTTCTGCCTGTCGCCGGCCGAGATCGGCGACGAGCTGATGCGCCTGGGCGCCCAGCCCTGGGTGGCCCAACGCCGGCCGCCGGCGTTTGACGAGGCGGCGGTTCACCAGATCTTCGAGCTGCTGCGAAAGGCCTCCGGAGTGGACTTCGCGACCTACAAGCTGGGCACGATCGAGCGCCGAATCGAGCGGCGGATGGCGGTTCAGAAGATCGACCACATCGGCGACTACCTGAAGCTGCTGGAACAAAAGAGCAGCGAGCTCGATGCGCTGTTCGGCGATCTGTTGATCGGCGTCACCGCCTTCTTCCGCGACGCCGAGCTGTTCGAGGCGCTGAAGACAGTCGTGCTGCCCCGGCTGCTCGACAAGCGCAGCCTCCACGTGCCGGTGCGCGCCTGGGTCGCCGGCTGCGCCACCGGCGAAGAGGCCTACTCGGTGGCGATGGCCCTGGTCGAAACCTTCGACGGGCGCCCGGGGCCGTACAAGACCCAGATCTTCGCCACCGACATCGACGAGGAAGCCCTCGTCCGCGCGCGCCTGGGCGTCTACGACAAGAGCATCGCCCAGGCCGTCTCGCCCGAAAGGCTGCAGCGGTTCTTCGTCCAGCACGATCGCGGCTACCAGATCAGCCGGCATCTTCGAGACATGGTGGTGTTTGCCAAGATGAAACTCGTCAAGGACCCGCCCTTCTCGCGCCTTGATCTTATCATCTGCCGCAACGTGCTGATCTACATGCAGCCGCCGCTGCAGAAGAAGGTGCTGCGGGCCTTCCACTACTCGCTCAACCCCGACGGTTTCCTGATGCTCGGAACCTCGGAGTCGGTAGGCGACTCCGACTTCTTCTCGCCGGTCGATCGGAAGCTGAAGATCTGGATGAAGAAGGACGTGCACGGGGCGCCGGTGTTCGACTTCTCGGCGCCGCCCCATCCGCTGACCGGCGGCGAGCGTCCCGAGGCCCGCGAGCACCGCCCGTCGGTCAGCGCTCAGCAGCTGGCCGATCGCAAGGTGGTCGAGACCTACGGGCCTCCGGGAGTGCTGATCGACGAGAACCTGGAGGTCGTTCAGTTCCGGGGGCAGACCGGGCCGTACCTCGCCCCCAGCCCCGGGGCGGCGACGTTGAGCGTGCTGAAGCTGATTCGCCCCCAGCTGCTGGTACCGCTGCGCTCGACCCTCGAGCGGGTGAACCGCGATGACCTGTCGCACAGCTCGCCGCCGATCGAGCTGCCTACCGAGCACGGGCCGATGTCGGTGGTGCTCGACGTGATGCCGCTGCACGAGGCCGGGCGCACCAACCGGTCGCTGCTGGTGGTCTTCCGCAACGCGTCGCCCGACCAGCCGGTGACCCGGGAACCGGCGGAGCCACCCACCGAAGAGACGAAGCTCCAGGAGCTCGAGCGCGAGCTGCTGACGACCAAGGAGTACCTGCAGACGTCGATCTCCGATCTCGCCGCCGCCAACGAGGAACTGCAGAGCTCGAACGAGGAGCTGCAGAGCTCGAACGAGGAGCTGCAGAGCTCGAATGAAGAGCTCGAGACGTCGAAAGAGGAGCTGCAGTCGACCAACGAAGAGCTCACCACCGTGAACGAAGAGCTGCTGAACCGGGCGAAGCAGCTGTCGGTGGCCGGCGACGACCTGCACAACGTGCTCACCAACGCCAGCTGCGCGGTGGTGCTGATCGACAAGGACAACACGATTCGCCGTTACTCGGCCGCCGCCTCGAAGCTGCTCCACCTGGTGCCCGAGGACATCGGGCGCGCGGCCAGCTCGCTGAACCTGACGATGAGGATGCCGATCGACGCGATCGTCACGTCGGTGATCGAGACCAACCGCCAGCGCGAGCTGCGGTTCCAGTCGTACGACACGTCCTGGTACACGCTGCGGGTGCTGCCCTACCTCACCGCCGACGGAGCGATTCGCGGCGCGCTGCTCGACTTCAGCCGCACGAAGCTCGCGCGCCCCTTCGACCAACCGA
>JAGSPQ010000505.1 GCA_018262385.1 Myxococcaceae bacterium
GGGCTCCAGCGCGGGGAGGTCGGGCAGCAGCGACGGCTCGGGCGCGGCGGCGAGCGGCTCGGGCACCGCCGGCAGATCGATCAGCACCGACGGCTGGGGCACGGCGGCAAGCGGCTCGGGCTCGACCGCCGGCAGATCGATCAGCAGCGACGGCTCGGGCGCGGCGGCGACCGGCTCGGGCACCAGCGCCGGCAGGTCGGCCAGCACCGACGGCTCGGGCGCGGCAGCGAGCGGCTCGGTCGCGAGGTCGACCGGAATCGAGGGCTCGGGCGCCGCGAACACCGCCGCGGGAGGAACGTCGACCGGAAGCACCAGCTCGGGCTCCGCCTGCAGCGGCTCGACCATCGCGGAGGGTGTCACTGTCGCCGGCGGCGCAGGCTCGTCGAAAGACAGCGAGCTGCGCAGCTCGCCAAACATGTCTGCTTCGGGGGCAGGCGCGCTCAGCACCGACTGGGTCAGCGGCTTCTCGGCGCCGAACGGCTGGCGGGCCGCCGGCCGGCCCGAATCAGGCACCGCGGGAAACCGGTTGGAGATCGGCGGCGTCGAGTCGAGCAGGGTGACGTCGTCGTCCGTCACCTCCATCACTTCCTCTTCGCCGACCTCGAGCGGGCCCTCTTCGAGCGCGGGCACCACCGGGGCGGGCGCTTCGTAGACCGGCGCGGCCACCGGCGCGTAGGCGGGCGGCGCGTAGGCGGGCGGCACGTACGCCGGTGGCGCGTAGGCGGGTGGGTCGACGTACTGGCCGGTGGCCGGGTCGTAGCCCTGCGGCCACTCCTGCTGGGCCTGGGGATGCTGGGGCTGAGTCCACTGCTGCGCCGGGGCATACGAACCCGGCTGCTGGCTGTAGGCCTGCGCGAGCGGGTCGAAGTCGGCCTGCGCGTTCGGGTCGTACGGCTGCTGCTGGTTCGGATCGTACGGCGCGTTCGGATCGTAGTAGCCGGCGTTCGGGTCGTACCCGGGCTGTGGCTGGGGCGGGTAGTAGCCGGCGTTGGGGTCGTAGTACGGCTGCGCCGGCGCGTAGGCCGGGTACTGCGGCTGCTGGCCGTAATACTGGCCGGTTTGCGGATCGTAGCCGGGCGGGTAGGCGTACCAGTTGCCGTCCTGCGCGTAGTAGCCCTGCTGGGCCGACATCCCCAGCTGGCCGCCCAGGTCGATCCAGCGCTGTTCTTCTATGGGTGAAAGGCCGCCGCCTTTCCGCTTGTCATCAAGAAAGCGGAACTCGCGCATTGCGGCCTGCGTGTCGGACATAGGGCGGGGGGAGTCTAGGGTCGAAGAATCAAGGGGGTAAACGATTCCTAGCGGCTCTTCAGCTCGGACTCGATGTCCTCTTGCAGCCGCGGTAGGTCTCGCTCGTACCGCTTCTGGAGCACGGCGTTGAAACTCTGGCCGGCCCCGACTTCCCTGATCAGCCCGAGGAAGTTGTCGGCCCCGCCGTTCTTCATCATCAGCCCGACCGTCCGGGCCGACATCGCGTAGCGCATCCCCGGGTTGTCCTGCTGGGCGAGCATCCCCCGCGACATCTCCACCAGCGAGGGCAGCCCGCCAGAGTTGGCGGCGTTCTGCAGTGCCTTGCGCACATGGGGCGGCCCCTCGTCGTGGCCCTCGTAGCGCCACTCGGTCCACTCGGCGAGGCCCTCGTTGAGCCAGGTCGGCAGCCGCTCGTCGTGGAAGCCCGACGCCTCGTCGACCACCGCGTGGATGTACTCGTGCACCAGCGTCGACTGGTTCTGGGGGTTGATCTCCGCGGTGTCGTTCATCCGGATCGCGCTCTCCGAATAGAAGCCGGCGATCGACTGTGCCGCCTGGGCGCCGTGGTGCATCGTGAACTCCTGCTTCGAGTAGAGGATCACGTCGGTGGGGCTCTCGCGGGCGGTGCCGAGGATCCGCTTCGACGCCAGCCGCGACTCCTCGAGCGCGCCCTGGACCTTGCCCTCGTAGTCGGCGCGCTGGCCGAAATCGCGCTGGCCGTTGAAGTAGCGGAAGCGGAAGTAGGCGTTGGCCCGCAGCCTTCGGCCCTCGCCGTCGACGCTCGACTCGTAGCTCGAGCTCTCGGTGGTGCGGGTGGGCGCCTGGCCCGGCCGCAGCGGAGTGCCCGGCTCGGGGAGCGGCGCTCCCCCCCGTGAGGCGTCGTCCTGCCGGCGCTGCAGATCCTTCTCCAGCGCCAGCAGCCCGCTCTTGGCGCTCTTGCCCTCGGCCGCCATCGCCCGCGCTTTCTTCAGCAGCGCGTCGGCCTCCTTCGCCTGGGGGGACTTCTTCGGCACGTTGCCGAGCGAGGCGACCGCGCCGTCGAAGTCGTTCTCGGACAGCACCAGCCGGCCCAGCTCGAGCGGGAAGCGGGCGTCTTTGGGGAACGCCTTGTGCCCCTGCTGCAGCGCGGTCTCGGCCGCCGACTTCTGATCTGTCTTCGTCCCCGTGCGGCCGACGCAGACCAGCGCATCGGCGATCGGCTCGAACTGGGCGGCCTTCTCTCCCAGCGAGTAGGCCATCACCGCGTCGTCGGCCTCGAGCGCCTGGCAGCCCCTGGCGAGCGCGACGGCGAGCTTCTTCCGGTCGGGAGCGCCGTAGTCCTTCGGCGGGGCGGCGGCGAAGGCGAGGTACAGCTCTTCCCACTGCCTGGCCGACGCGAACGCCTCCGCCTTCGAGACCGGAGGCGCGGCAGCGAGGATGAGCGCGAGGGCAAGCACTGCACCCGCACTCTAACTTAGAAGCTCCAGTGATTGAGGATCCGCCCGAAGTCGGCGAGCTCCTCCTTCTTCTTCGTCTTGCCGAGCGAGTCGACCAGCTTCTCGTTGATCAGTGCCAGGCGCTTGCTCATCACCTGGGCGAGGTTTCTGACCACCTTCAGCGCGGCGACGTTCTCTTTGCCCAGCAGCTTCTGAAACGGGCCGTTGGAGATCGCCAGGTACTTCAGGTCGGTCGCGGCGATGGCGGTGGCCGAGCGGACGTCGCCTCCGAGCAGGCTCATCTCGCCCAGCACGCTGCCCGCCTCGAGGGTGGCGAGGACCGCCTCCCGCTTGGTGACGTCGACCTTCCCTTCCAGCACCACCAGCATCACGTCGCCCGGCTCACCTTCCTTGAACAGGGTGACGCCCTTCTTCACCGACTTCTCCTCGGCGATCGCGACCAGCTCCTCGACCTGCGCCGCCGACAGGCCGTGGCACATCGGGAGTCCCTGCAGCTGCTTGAGCAATGGAGTGGGCATGGGGTCCTTGGAGGAGAGATTCAGATTCCGCGAAGCACGGTGGCCTTGCCGACCCGGCCAATCGCCAGCACGTAGGCCGAGGTGCGCAGCGGCAGCTTGCGGCTGCGGGAGATCGAAGCGATCCGCTCGTAGGAGTCCTTCATCACCTTCTCGAGCTCGCCGTTGACCCGCTCCTCGTCCCAGGTGACGTGCTGGAGGTTCTGGACCCACTCGAAGTAGCTGACGGTGACGCCGCCGGCGTTGGCGAGGATGTCGGGGACCACCAGGATGCCCTTCTTCTCGAACACCTCGTCGGCCTCGGGGTCGCAGGGGCTGTTGGCGCCCTCGACGATGATCTTCGCGCGCACGTCGTTGGCGTTCTTGCGGGTCAGCGCGTCGCCCATCGCGGCGGGGACGAGGACGTCGCAGTCGCAGGCGAGCAGCTCTTCGTTGGTGCAGGCGTTGCCGCCGTTGAAGCCCTTGACGGTGCCGTGCCGCTTGGCGTGCTCGAACAGCGCGGGGACGTCGAGGCCGCGGGGGTTGATCACCGCGCCGTGGACGTCGGAGACCGCGACCACGATTCCGCCGTCGTCGTGGATCAGCCGCACGGCGTGGCTGCCGACGTTGCCGAAGCCCTGCACCGCGAAGCGGGTCGCCTTCACCTGCGAGCCGACGTCGCGCAGGATCTCGCGGCAGATGAAGAGCAGGCCGCGGCCGGTCGCTGCTTCACGGCCCTTGCTGCCGTAGAGATCGATCGGCTTGCCGGTGACCACCGCCGGAGAGTGGCCGTGGTACTTCGAGTACTGGTCCATGATCCACGCCATCACCTGGGGGTTGGTGTTGACGTCGGGAGCGGGGATGTCGCGGTTGGGGCCGATGATGTCCTGGATCTGATCGACGAACTTGCGGGTGAGCCGCTCGAGCTCCTTCAGGCTCATGTGGGTGGGGTCGACCTGGATCCCGCCCTTGGCGCCCCCGAACGGCAGGTTCACCACCGCCGTCTTCCACGTCATCAGCGAGGCGAGCCCCAGGGTCTCGGCCGCGTCGACCTGGGGGTGGTAGCGCAGGCCGCCCTTCATCGGGCCGCGGCTGTTGTCGTGCTGGACGCGGAAGCCGGTGAAGGTGCGG
>JAGSPQ010000024.1 GCA_018262385.1 Myxococcaceae bacterium
AACGGGGTGCACTCCGTCGAGCGGATCTGACCCCCGAACTTGGGTGGGGTGATCCGCCTCGCCTGGCTCCGGCGCGATCCATGCTCAACCCAACCGCACTCTTGGGGTTGGGCCGTCGCCGTCTTCAGCTCTCGCGCTGACGTCGTGCGCGCAGCACCAGGCCGATCGCCAGCAGCATCAGGGCGCTGGTCGCCGAGCCGGTTCCCGCTGCGCAGCCGCAGCCGCCAGTCGGGGTGCCGCCTCCACCCGCGCCGCCTGCAGTCCCACCGCCGGTTCCGCCACCCGCGCCGCCGGCCGCGCCACCGCCTGCTCCACCACCCGCGCCGCCACCCGCGCCGCCACCCGCGCCGCCGCCTGCGCCGCCGGCCGCTCCACCGCCCGCGCCGCCGCCTGCTCCACCGCCCGCGCCACCGCCTGCGCCGCCGGCCGCGCCGCCGCCCGTGCCGCCGCCCGCTCCACCACCTGCTCCACCACCGGCGCCACCGCCCGCTCCACCACCGGTGCCCGCGACGATGTTGATGTTGATGCAGTGGTAGTACATGCACGGCGGCGCGTGCGCCGACATGAACTGGAGCACCTGGATCGTGCAGTTGGTGCAGGGCGTGTTGGGGATCGTGATCTCCTGCTGGTAGTTCATCCCCGTCGCCCCGCTGGTGTGGGGGAACAGCCCGTCCATCAGCACCGGGGCGACCGGGGTGGTCTGAATCGCCGCGCTGCCGCAGTTGGCGCCGGTGACCACCGGGTCGACGAACGACGCGCGGCTGGAGGCGAGCGCAATCCGGTAGTGGCCCGGGTGTCCGATCGTCTCCAGCCAGTTGAGAGTCAGCTTCGAGCCGGCGGTGACGGTCTTGACGAAGTTGGTCGGCGTCCCGCCGGTGGTGCCGCACGGCTCGGTCTTCTGCGGATCGCCGAGCGCGTTGGTGACGACCCACTCCTGGATCCCGCCGTCCGGGCTGGTGATCTTGAAGTGCGCGAAGGCGCTCGTGCTGCACAGCACCGCGACGGCGACAGTCAGTGTTCTCATGGGGCCGCGCAGAATAACTGATTCAGGCGGCGACCGGCTCCTTCACTGCCTCCAGCACCGGCGGCGCGTCCTCCTGCCGCAGCTCGTCGCGGATCTTCAGCGCCACGAAGAGGAACGGAAAGGAGATGAACAGGCCCTTGAAGCCGAGCAGGTGTTCCCACGCGATCAGGCTCACGATCAGCAGAAAGCCGGGCAGCTTGACGTGGCGGGCGGTGAGCCGCGGGTTCAAGTAGTAGGCCTCGACCTTGTGGAGCACGAAGGTGAGCACGAGGAAGATCACCACTCCGATCGGCCCGCTCGCGAGGTAGGCGAGCACCGAGAGCACGCCGCCCGAGATCACGTTCCCGATCACTGGCACCAGCCCCGAGACGAAGATCAGCACCATCAGCAGCGGGATGTCCGGGATGCCCAGCAGCAACAAGATCGGCAGGGTGAACACCGTGTTGCACACCGCCACGATCAGCTGCAGTTGCACGGTGACGCTCACCGCCTCGGCCACGTACTCGAACCACCGCACCAGCGTGCCCAACAGAGACTTCTGCTCGAGCCCTTTTCGCCAGGCCACCAGCTCGTCCTCTCCGAGCAGGAAGACGATCGCGAGGATCAACCCGATCAGCGCATAGAGCGCGATGTGCCCGACCGCGGTGAGCACCTTCACGGCGTCGGCGGCGTAGTGGCTCGCCGACTCGATCAGCTTTTCGGTGTCGGGCAGGTGGTCCTGCAGCTGAACCGCGAGCGGCGAGGCGCGAAGCTGCTCGAGCTTCGCCGGCCAGACGTTGCGCGCCTCGAGCACCCAGGGGCGAACGTTGCTGGCGCCCCAGACGCCCAGACCGCCGGCGATCAGTGCCAGCAGCGCCAGCAGGCCGAGCAGCACCCGCTTCTTCTGCCACTTGAAGCGCCGCGCGATCCGCTCGGAGCTCAGGCCGAGGCCGCGCTCGAAGGCCACGAAGAACACCACCAGCAGCAGCAGCGATCGGAACATCACCAGCAGCCCGACGAAGCAGATCAGCGCGAGGGCGCGGCGCGGCGTTTTTTCGGCGAAGAACGCTCCAACACGGTCCATGGGCGACTGCTTAGCTCAAGGAGCCACCGGCGCACCGAGTCCACTTCGCGCGTGGGCGTTGCGCTGCTCGATCTGGGGCAGGTCGGTGACCAGCGCGATCACCCGGTTGAACGCCAGCATTGCGATCTCCGTCACCACCACCGAGATCGGGTTGTACCCGGCGCCCTCTCTCATCCGCATCGCGAAGTAGCCCAGCATCATCCCGGCCGAGAGGTCGACCATGAAGCGGGTGCTGACGTCCCACCAGAACGATCGCTGCCAGTGCACGGCGCTCGAGTCGTACGAGGGGTCGCCCTCCAGGGCGTAGACCGCTCCGACCCCCGGGAGGAGCACATCGAGGAATCCGGCGACCCACGGCGAGCGCTCCGACACCGCTGCACCCCGCCGATTGCCGGTGAGAATCTCTTCGGTCGCGCTGCGCAGGATCCGCGCCGCTTCCGGCAGCAGCGGCTGGTTCACCGGCAGCTCGGCGTCGATCAGCAGCAGGCCGTCCTGCGCGCCGATGGTGAGCGCCGGCGTCGGCCTGCGCGGATAGTCGACGAGCTTGAACTTCCCCGAGTCAGTCGCCTCGGTCGTCCACCCCAGCCGCCGGGTCGCCTCCTGCGCCGCCCGCTGAATCGACTCGGCGTCGCCCGGAAGCACGTACCGCTCAGCGACGTGGGAGGTCGCACATCCACCCAGCAGCAGGCCCAACACGAGTGGTTTCAAGGTCGCGCCACAGACGCACGCAGATTGGAAATATTCGATTAGGGTCCGGCCCATGAGCCAGCGACGCGCGTTTCACTCCGACCAGGCGCCCAAGGCGATCGGCCCGTACTCGCAGGCGGTGCGAGTGGGGCAGGGGCCGATCTTTCTCTCGGGCCAGATTCCGCTCGATCCCGCCACCGGGGCGCTGGTCGAAGGGGACATCACCGCGCAAACCGAGCGCGTGATGCAGAACCTGCGCAACGTCCTCCAGGCGGCGGGCTGCGGCTTCGACCAGGTGGTGCGCTGTGGGATCTTCCTCACCGACCTGAACGACTTCGCAAAAGTGAACGAAGTGTACGGCCGGTTTTTTGCTGAGAATCCGCCTGCCCGTTCGACGGTTCAGGTGTCTGCGCTTCCGAAGGGGGCGAGGGTGGAGATCGACGCAATCGCTGTGGTGTGATGATTTCTCGTTGGGCCGGGTACTGATGTGAGCGACATGTCCAAGCAGGTCCTGCTGTTGTCTTTCTTCTTCTCCGCCGTCGCGCTGGCCCAGACGCCGGCGCCGACCACCGATTTCAGTCCTCCGCCGATGGTTCCGGTCGGGCCGCCGCCGACTCCCGCTCCCGAGCCGGGAACCACCCTGGTCGACCCCGGAACCCCGCCGCCGCCCAGCACGCTGCCGCCCCCCGGCTACGTCCCCGGCCAGCAGCAGGGCACCAACTACCCGTACTCGCCTTACGGAACTCCGCGCGCCCAGCAGGAGACCGAGAAGCCGCCGGTCGAGTGGGGCTACATGATCAGCGAGTCCCTCTTCGGCATGCTCACCAGCGCCGGCGTCTCGCTGCTGCCGTACTTCCTGCTGCTGCGGCCGATGGTCACCGGAGGGGGCACGGTGCTGGGAGATCCCGCCGTCGACACCACCCTGTTCATCCTGCTCTTCGCCGCAGTGCCGCTGGCGGTCACCCAGACGATCGTCTCGCTCGCCAATGGCAGCCGCTACTACCAGAGCGAGTCGTGGCCGGCGGCGCTCTCCGGCCTGGCCGCCCAGGCGGCGGTGCTGGGGATCTTCCTCGCCTTGCCGCCGCAAACCGGCTTCGTCGCCAACACTCCGATGTCCGGCAAGGGCGGCGCACCCGAGATCTTCCTCCTCGTCGGCTCGGTGGCGCTGGTGCCGCTGGTGCAGGTGGCGGTGCTCAACCTCACCAAGTCGCCGCGCGCAGGGCGGCTGAGCGCGATCAACCGCGACGAGAAGGGGAAGTTCGCGCTCGGACTTCCGACCGTCGCTCCGCTGGTCTCGCAGACCCGCCTGGGCACCTCGGTCGGGATCCAGGCGTCGCTGATCAACTTCAACTGGTAGCTTTTCACCGACGTCTCGCGCGCTTGGTTGGTACTGTGCGCGCCCTTGGTGAAGCGTCTGCGCTCAAAGCGAGTCGTCGTCCTGTTCGCGGGCGTGGCGCTGCTCCTCGGGGCGGGGCTGGCCCTGGCCGCGACCAAGCGTGAGCGCAGCGAGGCGGTCTACCCGCCCCAGCGCATCCCGCTGATCTTCAGCCACGAGCAGCACTTCCTCGCCGACGTGGACGAGTGCGAGGCGTGCCACGAGGGCGTCGGCAAGAGCGTCCGCGCCACCGATCTGCTGATGCCGGCCCACCCGCAGTGCGACTCGTGCCACGAGATCGAGGCGGCCGCGAAGGGCAAGGTGGTCGATCCGAAGTCCGCCTGCGAGGACTGCCACAAGGGCTACGACAAGCAGGTCCAGAAGGATCCGGCGAGGGCGCTGTTCCCGACCGCCAACCTGCTCTTCAACCACCGGGTCCACAAAGAGAAGAAGGTCGCGTGCGTCACCTGCCACAACAGCACCGTCACCGGCACGATGCGGGAAGTGGGGCTCGCGACCCGGCTGCAGCTGCCGAAGATGGAGACCTGCCTCGAGTGCCACGACGGCAAGACCGCGTCCGCCGCGTGCGCCACCTGCCACGTCACCGACAAGACCGGGCGGATCGCGCAGCAGTTCGCCTCGGGGACGCTGCGGCCGATTCAGGGCGATCCGTTCGGCGTCGATCACGGGCCGCGCTTCGAGTTCAACCACGGCACCCGCGCCAAGATCGATCGCGGGATCTGCATGGAGTGCCACACCGAGGGCAGCTGCGCCCAGTGCCACGACGGGCTGCAGAAGCCGCTGTCGGTACACCCGAACGACTACATCACCCTCCATCCGATCCAGGCGCGGATGGACTCGCTGCGCTGCGAAGGGTGCCACCGGTACCAGTCGTTCTGCGCTTCCTGCCACGAACGGGTGGGGATCGGGATGGACGCCGATCCGTCGCTGCGGGCGCGCAACGTCCGCGTCCACCCGGACTACGCGACCTGGGTCGATCTGTTCGGCCCCAACCACCACGCGATCGCCGCCACCCGCGACATCAAGTCCTGCATGGCGTGCCACCGGGAAGAGTCGTGCATGGGCTGCCACGCCACCTCGGCGGTCGTCTCCACCAGCCGCGGCACCAACCCCCACCCGGGCAACTTCAAGGCTGGTTGCCGGGCGATGGCCTCGAACAACGATCGCGCCTGCCTCAAGTGCCACACCGCGGCCGACCTGACGGCGAAGGGGTGCAAGTGAAGCGCGCGCTGCCGCTGGCGATGGTGGTGCTGACCGGCTGCCTGAGCGCCGGCGACCCGCTGTACGGCAAGCTCGACTCGACCCCGCCGAGGATCGCGGCGATCAGTCCTCCGATGGGCGGGGACGCCGGGGTGGTCTACCTGACGCCTTCCCAGTTCATCGTGCTGACGTTCTCCGAGCCGATGGAGCTCGACTCGCTGCGCGCGGGGATCGTCGTTCGCAACCGGGATCGCAAGGAGCAGCCGCTGACGATCCAGGTCGACCCCGATCAGCTGCGCCCGATCACCGCCAAGGATCCGGACGTCGAGTTCAAGGTTCAGATCTCGTCCGCCGAGCCGAGCGGCTTCGCCACCGGGGCGTACCAGCTGATCCTGCGCACCCTGCTCATCGATCAGCAGGGCAACGGCCTGGACGGCGAGTTTCTCGGCGCGTTCTACGTGCAGTTCTAGACCGTCAGAACAGCCGGAAGCCCAGGCCGAGCCGAATCGCCCACCCGGTGCGGTACTGGGTGACGCCCAGCGGCTCCTTGATCGCGTCCAGCCCCACGTTCGCCATCACGAACCCCGACATGTTTCCGCCCAGGTGGACCTCGGCCCCGGCGCCGAGCGTCGGCACCACGTGCGAGCCCTGGGAGGTGAGGGCGATCGACCAGGGCAGATCGAACAGCACGATCCCCGCCACGGTGTCGGTGAAGCGCAGGCTGGTGATCAAGCCCACCCGCGGCCGCACCCCGATGTAGCCGAAGTTCGCCCGGTCGTAGTACCGGCTGCCCGAGTTGGCCTCGAGCCCCAGCGCCACCGTCGGCGCCACCTGGACCATCCCCTTGTCGTAGACCGGGACGCGGATGCCGGCCTCGAGCACCCCCGACGCCAGCAGGTAGTTGAACATCAGCTTCACCTCGACCTCGAGCTTCTCGAGGCCCTGGCGAAAGCCGCCGCCCAGGTCGGGTGCGCCGAGCATCGCGTACAGGCTCATCGCTCCGGCGGGCAGGGCGGCGGGCGCGACCACCCCTCCGACGCGCCGATCGGTCATCGACGAGACCTCGGGCTCCGAGACCTGGATCTCGGGCTTATCCTTTTCAGCAGCAGTGGGAGCGGCAGCGGCGCCCAACGACATCGTCACCACGAGTGCGGGTAGGAGCATCACGCCTGCACCGTAAGCCTGTTTTTTGACGACCTCCATTTTTCGCTACAGCCTTGTGGCATGAGCGAACTGACCGACCGCCGCACTCGTCTTCGCGAAGCCGCTTACCTGCAGCGCCGTCGCTACCCGCGGCTGGCGCTGGACGTCGACTGGTTCGTCGAGTCGGACGGCTGCTCGACCCTCGGCCGGGGGCTGGAGATCTCGCCCCGCGGCGCGATGCTCCCGCTGATCTGCGTCGGCAAGTTCAGCAGCGAAGTGACGCTGTATGTGGCGTTGCCCGGCCGGGCGAGGATGTTCAAGGCCCGCGCCCATGCGGCTCCCCGCCACGAGCGCGGCTGGGTGATTCAGTTCCACGAGGTCGCCCCCGAGGACTTGAGCCTGCTGGCGCAGACGCTGATCGAAGAGCACGGGATCACCGCGCTCCCCGGCCTGGAGCGCAAGTACGCGAGGTTTGCGGGCCTAGAGCCGAGGGTCCTCGCCGATTCGCGCTGATCGAGGGGCCTGATGTAGGGTCCGGTCGTTGTTGGCCGCCCTGGAGGCACCTCGTGAAGAACCCCGCGCCTGTCGCTCGCTCCACTGCCTCGAACGATGCCCGCCAGACGCCGCAGCGCCAGCAGATCCTGATCGTCGACGCCGATGAGAGCTCGCGCTCGGTGCTGGCGGTCGCGCTCGGCCGGGAAGGCTTCGAGGCGGTCGCGGTGTCCAGCGCTGCCGAGGCGATGCGGCTGTTGGGCCCCGGGCTTGCCCAGCCCGAGATGATGGTCGTCGCCAACGACCTTCCCGACGAAGACGGCTTCTCGTTCGTCGCTCAGCTTCGCGCCGATCACCACACCGGCGCGATCCCGGTGCTGCTGCTGGCGAAGGGCGACGAAGGGCAGCTGCGCCAGCGGTCGCGTGCCGTCGGGGTCGACGAGATCATCCTCAAGCCCGTCTACGCCCGCGACGTCGCCACCCTCGCCCGGGTGCAGCTGTGCCCGTTGGGCACAGATGGCGGGCGGATCCTCGACTGCGCGACTGCGCCGGTTCCCCATCTGCTGCGGGCCTTGCTGGCCACCGCCCGCTCGGGCGTGATCGAGCTGGAGCAGGGCAGGGGCCACATCGCCTACCGCCGCGGCAAGGTGCTCGACGCGAACTTCGACGGGCTGCACGGGCTGAACGGGTTGATTCGATCGCTCGCCCTGGCGCGGGGCCCGTACAAGCTGATCAACCGCAACCTGGCGTTCGATCCCACCTTCCACTGCACCCTCAAGGAGCTGAGCAACGTCGTCTTCCCGCGGCTGCAGCGCTGGGAAGAGCTGACCGTGCGCAGCCTCCCCCTCGACGCCAGGCTGGGGCTCGACTTCGCCGCGCTCGCCCGGGCGCTGCCTTCGATGCCGGACGCCGTCAACGGGGTGGTGCGGTTGTTCGACGGCCTGCGCGACGTGCGCCAGGTGCTGATGGACAGCCCGCTCGACGAGACGGTGTCCCTCGAGATCGCGACCCGGCTGTACCTGATGGGCGTGGTGGTCCCCCCGAAGGACGACGGGCTGACCGGGATCGCCAGGGCGGATCCGCGGCTGTTCGAGCCGAAGGCCACCGAGGCGGTCGAGCGGATGGATCAGCTCTTCTCCACCAACCCGACCCCGATCCAGGTGCTCGCCGAGACCAGCGCGGCGGACGAAGACTGGGAGCACGACGTGCAGGGCACCGGGCTCGAGCTGACCTCCGATCCGTCCGAGGGCTGGTCGACCACCCGCAGCGTCGACCTCTACGGGTCGCGCGATCTGGCCGACGAGGTCCAGCAGCAGCTCAACGCGTTCAACATCCAGCCGGTGGTGGAGCACGAGGGCGCGCCGCTGTTCGCGACTGACCTGCTCGAGTTCACCGCGGGGGAAGCCGCGGCAGACCAGCCGATGGAGACGGCGCTCACCGCTCCGATTCAGCTCGTCCAGCTGGCCCCGCTCGAGGCGCCGCCCGCCGCCGCTGCGCCGGTGGTGGTCGCTGCGTCGGTGCACACCCTCGAGCACGAGTTCTTCAACATCGAGGAGACCCCGGCCCCCGCGGTCGAGGCGCCCCGGGCGTCGGTCTCCCAGGCCGTGCTCGGCTTCTCGATCGAAGAGGACGAGCTGGAAGAGCAGGAGGCGGCGGTCGAGCCGGCCCGCATCGGCGCCCTCGGTTGGATGGTGGTCGTCGGGCTGCTGGTCGCAGCCGCCGCGGTCACCGCGTGGCAGCTGGCGAGCAACAGCGAGCCCGCCCCGGTCGGCCCGGTCGTCGCCGCGGTGGCCGCTGCGGCCCCGAGCGAGGCCCAGCCGATTCACCTCGCCCCCGCGGTGCAGGTCGAGCCCGCGATCGCTGCTCCGGTCCAGGTCGACCCTTCGTCCGCACTGGTGGCGGCGACCCGGCTGTACGACGAGGGCAAGCTGACCGAGGCCAAGCGCGCCCTCGAAGAGCTGGTCGGACAGGAGTCCTCGAATACCAACGCCTGGATGCTGCTCGGCCTGGCGCGCTTCGACAGCGACGACATCCCGGGCGCCGAGGAAGCGGCGAACACCGTGCTGGCGATCGACCCGAAGGTGGCGCGGGCCTACCTGCTGCGCGCGACGATCCTGATCGCCGCCAGGCAGCGCACGGAAGCGAGCGCCGAGATCCAGAAGTACCTCGATCTCGAGCCGAACGGTCCGTTCGCGGCCGAGGCGAAGGCGCTGCTGAAGCGGTAAACGGCCGCCGCTCAAAAACGTGACGCGCAGGACAGGTGGGGGTAAACATCTGTTCACTGGTCCTTCGAGGGGAGTTCCTTGCGCGTACTTGGTATCGACCCGGGCAGCCGCTACCTGGGTTACGGCGTGGTGGAAGAGCGGCAAGGCCGCCTGATTCACGTCGGTCACGGCGTGGTCCGCGCCGGCTCGGGCCCGCTGGCCGAACGGCTAAAGGCGATCTTCGTCGAGCTGACCCTGGCGGTCGAAGCGTTCAAGCCCGACGCGGTCGCGGTGGAAGGGGTGTTCAGCCACAAGAACGCCCGCAGTGCGTTGATCCTCGGCCACGCGCGGGGAGTGGCGTTGCTGCTCGCCGCCCAGGCCGGCCTCGAGGTTCACGAGTACGCCCCGGCGCGGGTGAAGCGCGCGGTGGGCGCGGGCGGCAACGACGGCAAGGACGCGGTGGCGCGGATGGTCTGCGCCGCGCTGAAGATCGAAGGGCAGCTCGAGCGCGCCGACGCGTACGACGCGCTGGCGGTCGCGCTGTGCCACCTGAGCCACGCGCGGATCGGGCTCGTCCCGGTCGGCCCGAAGAAGACGCCCCACCGCAAGGCCGCGCTGGCGGCGTTCGCCTCGCGCCTGCAGCCGGCCTACCGACGTGAGGCGGGGCGGTGATTGCGTCGTTGAAGGGGCTGGTCACCGAGAAGAACGCCTCGGACGCGGTGGTCGAGGTGCAGGGGGTCGGCTACCGGGTGAACCTGTCGCTGCTGGCGCTCTCGAAGCTGCCCGAGCTGGGCGCGGCGACCAGCCTGCGCATTCGCACCGTGGTCCGCGAGGACGCGTTCGATCTGTTCGGCTTCCTCTCTCGCACCGAGGAAGATCTGTTCCTGCTGCTGACCTCGGTCTCGCACGTCGGGCCGAAGATGGCGCTCAACGTGATGAGCGGGCTCGACGTCGACGAGCTGATCGCGGCGATCGCCAAAGGCGAGGTGGTGCGGCTGACCAAGATCCGCGGCGTGGGCCGCAAGACCGCCGAGCGCCTGGTGCTCGAGCTGAAGGAGAAGGTGAAGCTGCTGTCGCTCGAGGGCCGGCCCCAGCCGTCGGGCAAGCGCCCCAGCGCGCCGGCCAGCGACCTGGTCTCGGCGCTGATCAACCTCGGCTACAAAGAGGCGCAGGCCGAGGCCGCCGCGCAGACCGCGACCGAGCGGGTCGGCGAAGAGGCCGGGTTCGAGCTGCAGTTCCGCGAGGCGCTGAAGGTGCTGCGGGGCTAACGCGGGTTGGACTTGAGGTACTCGCTGACGCCCTTGGCGACCGAGACCAGGTTCGGCTTGATCGACGCGACGAGGAACGCCTCGATCGCCGGGCCGATCGTTCCGCCGAGGAAGCGGGGCACTCCGCGCACCTTGCCCGCATCGACCTTCAGGTCGCCCGAGATGGTGAGCCGGGTGAGGTTGGGGCCCAGCTCGTCGTACCGATTGTGTCCCGAGCTGTCGACCGCGTCCTTGAACGCCGGCACCACGGTTCGCCAGTTACAGGTGAACTTGTCCGAGTGCCAATCGGCGAAGTCGTCCCACTCGAGCAGATCTTCGGAGAGGAACTTGCGCACCACCCCGGGGATCTCGCCGCCGCCCTTCCAGCGGTTGAGCAGCTTGATCGTCGAGCCTTCCTCGGCGCGCGAGACCTGGGTGATGCCGCGCACGTTGGGCAGGTACTTCACCAGCTCAGGCAGCTTGTCCCGGTAGATCTCGAAGACCAGTGCGCGGGGGAAGGGGATCTCGGCGGAGACTTCGAGTTTCATGGGTTTTGGTCAGCCTCGTCGGGTTGGAGGTTGGAATCAGCGTCCCTAGCTCAGTTCTCGTCCTCCCGCTCTCGCGGTGGCGGGTCCTCGGCCTTCTCTTCCTGCCGCTCTTCGCTCTCGCCCACGTTCTTGTCGTCTTCCTCGGCGCCCTTGTCGGCGTGGTTGGGAGGCGAGGTGAGGGCGAACCCGAACCCGGGGAGGATCGCCCATGCGAAGCCACCCGACGCCGAGTAGGGGTTGGCGTTGTCGGTCACCTGGGTGCCGCTGATCGACGGCACGATCGCGAACGCGATCTCGGGCCGGATGCTGATGAAGCCGATCTTGACGCTCATTCCGACCGCGGCCGCCAGCTGGTGCTGGAGCGAGGTGAGCACCGTCTGGTGGTAGACCAGCGTCTGGGGCGTGCCGGTGGTGAAGTACTCCGCGTTGCGGGTGAACATCAGGTCGTAGCCGAGGCCAAAGTAGAACCCCGACCGGTGGGAGATCAGCAGCTTCAGCCCTCCCATCAAGATCAGGCTCGTCTTCGACGAGGGGCTGACCTCCGTGCCCCGGCCGGTGGAGTCGGCGGAGGTGGTCGACTCTCCGTAGGACGCGTAGCCGATGCCGAACTGTGGCAGCAGCGCGATGTGGGCGATCCGCGACTTGTTGAGGGTGATCTTCAAGCCGGGCTGCAGCCCCGCCGGGCTCATGTGGAGGTTGAGGGTCAAGTGATCGCCGAAGCCGTAGTTGGCGTTCGCCTCGAACCAGGGCAGCGACAGGCCCTTGCTGTTGAGCTGGTTGCTCAGCGGCTCGCCCCCGACGGTGGCCGAAGGGGTCGGGGGGGCGGTCTGCTGCTGGTACATCACCCCGGTGAAGACGTTGATGTCGGCCGCGCCCTTGCCGACCGCCGACGCCATCTGCCCCACGCCGAGGCTCCGCTGCGTGATGCAGCCCGCGCCGATCGCCACCCCAATCACCAGTACCGCCATCCGCATCAGCCAACCCCCTCGCGGGCGCATGCTACAACCTCCGGCGCCGATGGCGCGGAACGAGTCCTTGAGCCCTGCAGCCGCCACCGACGAGGTCCGACTCGAGGCCTCGCTTCGGCCGAGGAACTTCGTCGACTACGTCGGCCAGACCGCGGTGGTCGACAAGCTGAAGGTCTACGTCAAGGCCGCGAAGGGGCGCGGCGACTCGCTCGATCACTGCTTGTTCTCGGGTCCGCCCGGCCTGGGCAAGACCTCGCTGGCGTACATCATCTCGGCCGAGCTGGGGGTGGGGCTGCACGTCACCAGTGGCCCGGCGCTGGAGAAGAAGGGCGACCTGGCCGGCCTGCTGACCAACCTCCAGCCCCGCGACGTGCTGTTCATCGACGAGATCCACCGGCTGGGGGCGGCGATCGAGGAGTACCTCTACCCGGCGATGGAGGACTTCCGGCTCGACGTCACCATCGACACCGGCCCCGCCGCCCGGGCGATGAAGATCGAGCTGCCGCCCTTCACCCTGATCGGCGCCACCACCCGCACCGGGCTGCTCACCTCGCCGCTGCGCGATCGCTTTCAGATCCAGGAGCGGCTCGACTTCTACACCCCCGCCGATCTCGAGCGGATCCTGCTGCGCAGCGCGCAGATCCTCGGGGTGGAGGTCGAGCCCGACGGCGCAAAGGAGATTGCCCGCCGGGCCCGCGGCACCCCCCGGATCGCCAACCGCCTGCTGCGCCGGCTGCGGGACTTCGCCGAGGTCGAGGGGAACGGGAAGATCACCCTCGCGCTCGCCGCCGCGGCGCTCAAGCGGCTCGACGTCGACGAGAACGGGCTCGATCAGATGGATCGCCGGGTGCTGCTGACGATCATCGACAAGTTCAATGGCGGCCCGGTCGGGGTGGAGACGATCGCCGCCGCGGTGGGCGAAGAGCGCGACACGGTGGAAGACGTCTATGAGCCGTTCCTGCTCCAGCAGGGCTTCCTCCAGCGCACCCCGCGGGGCCGGGTCGCCACGGTGCGGGCGTTCGAGTACTTCGGCCGCAAGGTGCCCAAGGGCCAGGCCGCGCTGTTCTAGAGCCCCAAACGCACTGTTTCCGGACACTCCGGTCGCGCCGCCGCGACAGCGATGTCGGATCGCAACCCCTCGAAAACTCACGGCAGCTTTGTCGGCCTTTTTCAGTTTTCCAGTGGAGCACCCATGTCCCAATCAGTAATTCCGCAGGTTTTTTCGTGAGTTAACGGGATTTTCATGGCATTAACGTTGCTGTAAGACGCGCCGCGGCACAAACCGCACAAGCTCAATGACCGGCACCTCTTTCTTCCAGCGGACCCTCAAGCGCCCCACCTCTTGCGAGGGGGTAGGTCTTCATTCGGGGGCGAGGGTCACCCTCCGGCTGATCCCCGCGCCGGTCGATCACGGCCTGCTCTTCGTTCGGGTCGATCTGCCGGGCAAACCCACCATTCCGGCCCGGGCGGACTTCGTCGTCTCGACCGCGCTGGCGACCACCCTCGGCCAGGGCAGCGCGCGGGTCGGCACCGTGGAGCACCTGGTCTCGGCGCTCTCCGGGCTGGGGATCGACAACGTCCGGATCGAGCTCGACGGGCCCGAAGTGCCGATCATGGACGGGAGCGCGGCGCCGTTTGCGCAGCTGATCACCGAGGCCGGGATCCGGGTCCAGGATCAGGCGAAGAGCTTCCTCGTCATCCGCCGGGTGGTCTCGGTGCGCGAGGGCGACAAGAGCGCGACGCTCGCTCCGGCGAAGAAGCTGCGGGTGGACTGCACGATCGACTTCAAGCACCCGCTGATCTCGGATCAGACCTACAGCCTCGAGTTCCAGGAGAGCACCTACGCGAAGGAGATCGCCCGTGCGCGCACCTTCGGGTTCGCCAAGGACGTCGAGAAGCTCCAGGCGAACGGGCTGGCCCGCGGCGGCTCGCTGAAGAACGCGATCGTGGTCGACGAGTTCTCGGTGCTCAACCCCGAGGGCCTGCGCTTCCCCGACGAGTTCGTCCGTCACAAGCTGCTCGATGCGCTGGGCGACGTGGCGCTGATGGGTCGTCCGGTGGTCGGTCACCTCACCGTCCACAAGAGCGGCCACGCCCTCAACCACAAGCTGGTGATGAAGGTGCTGTCGGATCCGGCGAACTACGAAGTGGTGCGGGCCCGCGCCCGAGACGTCGAGCAGCTCGACCTGGCGCTCAACGATCTGGCTGGGATCCTCGCTCCGCACGCGGCGTAGCGCGCAGTTTCCCCTCGCGCAGTTTGCGTTGCGTGGGTGGAAGTCAGCGCATATACGCGGCGGATGACTCTCACTCTGACCCGCACCTTTCTCGCCGCCGCTGCGGCCTGCCTCGCCCTCGTCGGATGCAACGGGAACAAGACGGTCGGCGGCGGATCCGCGACCGCCGAGTCCCCCGACACGGTGGTCGCCACCTACGGCGCGGGCACCAAGATCACCTTGAAGCAGGTCGATGAGTCGCTCACCGACGAGCTGGCGGATCTCGAGAAGAAGAAGTTCCAGGCCCGCCGGCAGACGATCGATCGGCTGATCCTCGAGGCGCTGGTGAAGGCCGAGGCGGCGAAGAAGGGGCAGAAGGAAGAGGAGTGGATCAAGGCCGAGATCGAGTCGAAGATCCCCGACCCGACCGAGGAAGAGATGGCCGAGTTCTTCGCCAAGAACCAGGCGTCGATGCCCCCGGGCGCCACCCTCGAGACGATCAAGCCGCAGCTGATCGGCTTCATGAAGCAGCAGAAGGGCCGCGACGTCGCCGCGAAGGTCTTCGAGGATCTGAAGAAGGCCAACAACGTCGTCGTCACCTTCAAGGAGCCGGCGAAGCCGAAGAAGGTCGTCGAGGCGAAGGGCCCGTCGAAGGGTCCGGACGGCGCGAAGGTGACGATCGTCGAGTTCTCCGACTTCCAGTGCCCGTTCTGCAGCCGCGCCTCGGCGACGGTCGACCAGGTGATGGAGCAGTACGCCGGCAAGGTGAAGCTGGTGTTCCGCCAGTTCCCGCTCGATTTCCACGAGAAGGCGCCCAAGGCCGCCGAGGCCGCGCTCTGCGCGAACGAGCAGAAGAAGTTCTGGGAGTTCCACGACATGCTGTTCAAGAACCAGGACAAGCTCTCGATCGACGAGCTGAAGGCCACCGCCACCACCCTCGGGCTCGACGCGGCGAAGTTCAACGAGTGCCTCGACTCCGGGAAGATGAAGAAGACCGTCGAGGAGGACACCGCGGCCGGCAAGAAGGTCGGCGTCACCGGCACCCCGGCGTTCTTCATCAACGGCACGATGCTCTCGGGCGCGCAGCCGATCGAGGCGTTCAAGGAAGTGATCGACGCCGAGCTGAAGCCGTAGTGAAGAATCGGCTCGCGCTGGCGGCGGATCTTCCGCTGCCCGAGGCGCTGGCGATCTACGCGAAGGTCGCTCCGTTCGTCGGGGTGGCGAAGGTGGGCCTGTCGCTCTTCGTCGAGCACGGGCCGGCAGCGGTGAAGGCGTTCGTCGATCAGGGCGCGCGGGTCTTCCTCGATCTGAAGCTCCACGACATCCCCAACACCGTCGAGCTGGCGGCGGCCCGCGCGGGCGCGCTGGGCGCGGCCTATCTCACCGTTCACGCCTCGGGCGGGAAGGCGATGCTCGAGGCGGCGGTGCGCGGATCGGCCGAGGGCGCGGCGAAGGCAGGCAAGTCCGCCCCGGTGATCCTGGCGGTCACGGTGCTGACCTCGATGGATCAGGCGGCCCTGGCGGCGACCGGGGTCGAGGTGTCGGTCGAGGCGCAGGTCGGCCGGCTGGCGGCGCTGGCGGCGCTGGCGGGGGCCGGCGGGCTGGTCTGCTCGGTGCGCGAGGTCGGCGCGGTGCGGATGATCGTCGGCCCTTCGATGGTGCTCTGCACGCCGGGGATCCGGCTGGCGGGCGCGGCGCAGGACGACCAGGCACGGGTCGACACTCCCGAGGCGGCGGTGCGCGCGGGGTCGAACCTGCTGGTGATCGGCCGGCCGATCTACGAAGCGGCCGACCCGGCGAAGGCCGCCGAAGCGATCCTCGCTTCGATCAGCTGACCACCTTCACCAGGCAGTAGTCCTTCTTGCCCTTCTGCAGCAGCAGGTAGCGGCCGTTGATCAGCTGCGTCAGGTCGACCACCGCCTTCAGATCGGTGACCTTCTCCTTGTTGATCGACAGCCCGTTGCCCTGGATCAGCTTCTTCGCCTCGCCCTTCGAGGCGAGCAGCCTGGCGTGATCGCTGACCAGGTCGATCACCGACATCCCGGCGGTCAGTGCCTCGCGCGCCACCTCGGCGACCGGGACCCCGGCGCCCTTGAACACCGAGAGGAACTGATCCTCGCTCAGCGCCTCCAGCTGCCCGAGGGTGCCCTTGCCGAACAGCACGTCGGTGGCGGCCATCACCAGGTTCAGCTCGTCGGCGCCGTGCACCCGGGTGGTGATGTCCTGGGCGATCGTCTTCTGCAGCACCCGGTTCTGCGGCGCCGCGTGGTGCTCGGCCTCGAGCCCTTCGATCGTCGGCCGGTCGAGCAGGGTGAAGATCCGGATGTAGTTCTTCGCGTCCTCGTCCGAGGCGTTGAGCCAGAACTGGTAGAACTCGTAGGGCGAGGTCCGCTTCGGGTCGAGCCAGACGTTGCCGTGCTCGGTCTTTCCGAACTTGGTCCCGTCGGCCTTGGTGATCAGCGGGGTGGTGAGCGCGAAGGCGTCGCCGCGCTCCTTGCGGCGAATCAGCTCGGTGCCGGTGAGGATGTTGCCCCACTGATCCGAGCCGCCCATCTGCAGCTTCACGCCCTTGTTCTTCCACAGCCAGAGGAAGTCGTAGCCCTGCACCAGCTGGTACGAGAACTCGGTGAACGACATCCCGTCGCGATCGTCGCCGGTGATCCGCTTCTTCACCGAGTCCTTCGCCATCATGTAGTTGACGGTGATGTGCTTGCCGACGTCGCGAATGAACTCGAGGAAGGTGATCGGCTTGATCCAGTCGTAGTTGTTGACGATCTCGGCCGCCTGCGGCCCGGGGCTGAAGTCGAGGAACCGCTCGAGCTGCTTCTTCTGGCAGGCGAGGTTGTGCTGGAGCGCCTGCTCGTCGAGCAGGTTGCGCTCCTCGGACTTGCCGGACGGATCGCCGACCATCCCGGTGGCGCCGCCGATCAGCGCGATCGGCTTGTGCCCCGACTGCTGGAAGTGCAGCAGCATCATCACCTGCACCAGGTTGCCCACCCCCAGCGAGTCGGCGGTCGGATCGAACCCGATGTAGCCGCAGACGAGCTCCTTGTTCAGCAGCTCGGCGGTGCCGGGAACGGCGTCGTGCAGCATCCGCCGCCACTTCAGCTCTTCGACGAAGTCCTTCTTCATTTGGCCGCGCTGGTTACCACGTCGCAAACCCTATGGGGTCGGCTGCCAGACGGCCTCGAGCGGCACCGGCGGGTTTCCAGGGGTGAAGGGCAGGTACTTCAGCCAGGAGAGGATCGGCGCCGGCGAGCGCGCCTGCCCGTAGAGCACCGCCTCGGCGGCGACCGCGTAGCGATCGATGATCGCGCGGGCGAACGACGCGCCGGCGGCGGGCGAGGCGAGGGCGGGCGCGCCGGTGTAGCCGGGGAAGGGACGCAGCGCGAACCACGCCATCCCGGTGCCGGCGAGATCCATTTCCTGCGCCCGGCGGGTGAAGCCGAGCGCCCGGGCGGCCGCCGCGGCGAAGGGGTAGGCGCCGCGGGCCACCAGGGGCGGGCAGGGCGGCAGCTGGCGGAAGTTGGGCCGCACCGAGTCGGCCGCGTAGTGCAGCGCCAGCGAGGTCTCGAAGAAGCCGGCGTGGAAGTCGAGCGCCAGCCCCCGCCAGGCGCGCGCGCGGGCCACCGGATCGGCGATGGTGTCGAAGGCGGCCTTCAGCGCGTCGTCCTCGCCTGCGTCGAACTGCAGCAGTTGCTGCAGCAGCAGGTTCAGCGGCGAGAGCACCCGGACTGCCCGCGCGCGCAGCCGCTCGACCCCCGCCTCGATCGCCAGCGCGTGCAGCGGGCTGCCGTGGAACGTCATCAGCCCCACCCGCTGCGCCCCGGCGTCGGCCAGCTGCCCGCAGGCGGCGAGCACCCGCGCCTTCACCTCGGCCAGCGGGGTCACGATCGTGCCTGGCCCCGGAGCGGGATCGAAGCCGACGTCGAGATCCGGAGCGATCAGCAGCGGCCCGCGCCCCAGCCGCTGGTGGAGATCGCGCGCCAGCCCGACGCTGATCAGGTGATCGTTGAGCAGCGACAGGTGGGGCCCGTGGTACTCGATCGGGTTGATCGGCAGGTACACCACCGCGCCTTCGCTCAGCGGCGCCTGGTGGGCGGCGAGGAAGTCGGAGAGCGCGGCCATCTTCACCCTCCGCGGGTGTGCATCTCGAGGTGGGGATCCGCGCGCAGCTGGCCGGCGGTCTTCAGCGCCGCGCGCTGGCGGTGGAGCGCGAGGCGGACCTCGGCGCCGCGGTCGGCGCGCGCGCTCCAGCCGGAAGTCAGCAGCGGCCCCAGCGGCTCTGCGCGGCGCAGCGGCCCCTTCAGATCGATTCCCTGCTCGGCGTAGAGGCAGGTGAACCACTTGCCGTCGGCGGTCACCCGCGACCGATCGCACGAGCGGCAGAACGGGGCGGTGGTGGAGGCGATGATCCCGAACGTCCGGCCGTCGGGCAGCCGGAACCGCTCGGCCGGCGCGCGGGACTCGGTGACCAGCGAGTCGATCTTCCCGTAGTGGCTGCCCAGCTTCTGCAGCAGCTCTGCGCGCGAGACGACCTGGTCGCGCGACCACCGGGTGGCTCCGCCGACGTCCATGTACTCGATGAAGCGCAGCTCGGCGGAGTGGGACGCGGCGAGCTCGAGCAGCGGCACCAGCTCGTCGTCGTTGACCCCGCGCATCACCACGGTGTCGATCTTCAGCCCTTTGGGAAACCGGGCGGCGGCGATCCCTTCCAGCACCTGGGCGTGCTGGTCGCGGCGGGTGAGGGCGGCGAACCGCTTCGGATCGAGGGTGTCGAGGCTGACGGTGATCCGGTGCAGCCCCGCCTCGCGCAGCGCCTGGGCCTGCTCGGCGAGCAGCACCCCGTTGGTGGTGAGGGCGAGGTCGGTGATC
Organism: Myxococcaceae bacterium; assembly: GCA_018262385.1. Classification (GTDB taxonomy): domain Bacteria; phylum Myxococcota; class Myxococcia; order Myxococcales; family Myxococcaceae; genus JAGSPQ01. Next base: position 19,061 of record JAGSPQ010000024.1, read on the forward strand.
TGGGGACGGGCGGCGAGCAGCTTCACCAAGGTCGACAGCTGCTTTCGCACCAGCGGCTCGCCCCCGGTCAGCCGGACCCGATCGACGCCGAGGGCGCAGAACGCGCCGACCACCGCGTCCAGCTCTTCGAAGGACAGGATCTCGCGGCTGGGGAGCCAGCCGTAGTCCTCTTCCGGCATGCAGTACGCGCAGCGCAGGTTGCAGCGGTCGGTGACGCTGACGCGAAGGCTGGAGAGCGGCCGGCGAAGTGCGTCGAGGGTCACGGCGAGACGGGCGCGTTGGGTGTCGCGAGCTTCTCTTCGGACGCCGGCGCGGCCGCACCGGGCTCTTCAGCCGGTTTCGCCAGGTCCTTCTTCTTGTCGCGCAGCAGCTCTTCGTTGCGCCGCTGGATCTCGGCCTTCTTCGCCACCATGTCGGCCTTGATCTTCAGCAGGCCGTCTTCGCCGATGTCGAGGAACGCGCGGACCACTTCGGGGTCGAACTGGGTGCCGCCGCAGCGCGCGATCTCCTGCACCGCGTTGGCGAAGGTGGTGCCCTTGCGGTACGGCCGATCGCTGGTCATCGCGTCGAGCGTGTCGGCGACGGCGAAGATCCGCGCGCCGATGTGGATCTCTTCCCGTCGCAGGTTGCGGGGGTAGCCCTGGCCGTCCCACCGCTCCTGGTGCGAGAGGACGATGTTGGCGGGGATCGAGAGGAACTCGATCTGCTGGATCATCTGGTAGCCGATGTCCGGGTGGCGCCGCATGTCGACCCACTCCTCGGGAGTGAGCTTGCCCGGCTTGAGCAGCACCGCGTCGGGGACGCCGATCTTGCCGATGTCGTGCAGCAGCGCGCCGCGGCCGATCTCGTCGAGCTCCGCGCCCTTGATCGTCATCCGCGTCGCGACGGCGGTGGTGTACTGAACCACCCGCTGCGAGTGGTCGGACGTCTCGTGCTCGCGGGCGTCGAGCGCCGTCACCAGGGCGAGCAGGGTGTTCTGGTAGGTGCTGGCGATGTTCTTCAGCGCCGAGCGCAGCTCGGTGGTGCGGTCGCGGACCTTCCGCTCGAGCTTCTTCTGGTACCGCTTGCGGGCCATCTCGATGCGCCGCTTCGCCAGCGCGCGCTCGATCGATCGGATCAGGTCGGTGAGCTTCGGCGGCTTGAGCAGGTAGTCGACCGCGCCGCGCCGCAGGCAGTCGACCGCCGCCTCGGTGTCGCCGTAGCCGGTGAGCATGATCACCGAGGTGTCGGGGAACTTCTCCCGGAAGGTCTCGAGCAGCCACAGGCCATCGCGGCCCGGCATCTTCATGTCGCTGATCACCAGCGGCGTCTCGTCCTGGGTCGCGAGGTCGACCGCCATCTCGGCGCCGCTGGCGACGGCGCAGTTGTAGCCTTCCTCGCTGAGGAGCACCGAGATGACGTCGCGCACCGACTCGTCGTCGTCGACGATCAGGATGCGGGGAGGGACGGGGGGGATGGCTTCCACGGTTGGGGACTTTAGGAGGGAAGGCGGTCGTACCGGAAGGGCTTGAGGTCGACCGACGTGCGTTGCGCATGTACCAGTTGACTCACCAGCCGGGCAGTGACTGGTGCGAGTAACACCCCGTTTCGGAAATGGCCCGTCGCAAGCAGAAGATTTTCAAGCGGTCCCTTCCCAATCACCGGCAGCGCTCCGGGGGCGTGGGGGCGCAGGCCGGCCCAGGAGCGGGTGATCGGCACGTCGGCCAGCCCCGGGCACAGCGCGCGCACCGCGGCGGTGAGCTGCTCCACCCCGGCGGGGGTGGGGGAGGGGTCGAAGCCGACCCACTCCTCGGTGCTCCCGGCCACGGCGCGCCCGTCGGCCCGGGGGATCAGGTAGCAGCGGGGACCGCCGAGAATCCGGGAGGGCAGCTGGGCGCTGCGCAGCTCGATCATCTGACCGCGCACCGGCTGGATCAGCTCGGGCGCCACCCGGGAGCCGGCGATGCGCGAGGACCAGGCCCCCGCGGCGAGCACCACCCGATCCGCGGGCTCGAAGCCGCCTGCGTGCTGCACCCCGGTGGCCCGGCCGGCCTCTTCGGTGAGCTGGGTCACCTCGGCGCTCACCAACCGCACTCCGGCGCGGCGGCACGCCTCGACCAGGGCGGGAAGAA
>JAGSPQ010000506.1 GCA_018262385.1 Myxococcaceae bacterium
GGCGGGCTGAGCGAGCTGCCGTGGTCGGTGCGCGGCTCGTAGTAGCGGAAGTTCGCCGCCCGGACCTCGGGGGAAAACCGGTCCCACAGCAGGTGGATCAGCATCACCACGTCCGCCTGCTTGACCAGCTGGGAACGCCGGACCCGCGCGCTCTCCCACAGCAAGCCCGCCGGAGCGGCCCGCCCCGCCAGCGGCAGCCCCCGGATGTCTTCGAGCGCGAAGTAGCCGCGGAACTGCTCGAACAGCCCGGTCTTCGGATCGAAGCCGGTGTAGAGCCGCGGCGCCGCCTTCATCCATGCGCGCGGCTCGTCCGGGCTCAGGCCGAGCCTTCTCGCCAGCGCGCTGAACTCGGCCGGGTAGCGCTGGGCCATCCACTGCGCCACCTCGGCTCCGCGCTCGAGGTTCCACTGCGCCATCACGTTCGTGTAGGCGTTGTCGTCGACCCCGTCGTGGTACTCGTCCGGGCCGATCACCCGCTCGATGTGCAGCAGGCCATCGCTGCCGGCCGTCGCGCGGCTCGCCCAGAAGCGGGCGGTCTCGAGCAGGATCTCCGCTCCGGCGCTCACCACGAACGCGTCGTCCCCCGTCGCCTGCCAGTAGCTCCACACCCCATAGGCGACGTCGGCGGCGATGTGCTGCTCCTGGCTCCCCGAGTGAATCGGCACCACCTCGCCTCCCGGCGAGAGGACGTAGGGCGGAGTGACCTCTTCGCCGGTGTCGGCCGATTCCCAGGCGAACAGCGCGCCGCGGTGCCCAATGCGGGCCGCCTTCGCCCGCGCCGCCGGGAGCGTGTGGTACCGGTACATCAGCAGCGCGCGGGCAGCCGCCGGCCAGGTGAGGGTGAAGAACGGGAGAATGAAAATCTCGGTGTCCCAGAAGACGTGGCCTTTGTACCCAGGGCCGCTCAGCCCCCGGGCTCCGATCGAGCTGTGCTCGTCCGCCGGGTTGGCCGCCGAGATCAGGTGGTAGATCGCGAACCGCAGCGCCTGCTGCGCCGCCTCGTCCCCCGGCACCTCGAGATCCGCCGCCCGCCAGCGCTCGGCCCAGGCCGCGCAGTGCGCCGCGAACCCTCCGTCGAGGCCGCTCGTGGTCAGCACCTCCTCGACGTGCCGCCGCGCCTCTCCCGCCGGATCCGGGCTGTCGCGCGAGGTCCGCACCACCGCCATCCGATCGAAGCGATAGGTCTTGCCCAGCTGCAGCTCGAGCGTCCACCGCCCCACTTCGGTGGCGCCGACCTTGCTCGAGATTCCCTCGGGCGCCTCGATCACGTTCGCCTCGTCGAGGGCGGCGACCTGGCCGGTCTGGGTCACCAGCGGGTTGGGCAGGTTGACCGGGCGCTCGACCTCCAGCTGGCCGGTGTAGTTCTCGGCGGTGAGCTCGACCGACTGCAGGATCAGGTGGCGATCGGCCAGCGAGGCGAGCCGCAGCCCGCGCACGTGGGTGATCCGGCCGCTCTGGTCCTGGTGGCGCCAGTCCCGCCACAGCACCCCCTGCCGCAGATCGAGCACCCGCCGATGCTCGAGCGGAGAAGTGCCGAACAGCCGAAGCGGGAGCTTCTCGATCGTGCCGGCGATCCTGGCCCAGTCGGGCAGGCTGGCCAGCTCGGGCACCGCACCGGCGAACGGAACTTCGAACAGCCCGGCGATGAAGGTCGCGGGCGCCGAGAGCGGGCTGCCTTCCGCCAGCGAGGCCCGCGTGCCGAGGTAGCCATTGCCCAGCGCGAACAGCGATTCGATCTCGTGCTCGCGGGCCAGCACGAAGCCTTCGTCCACCAGCCGCCAGCCGGGATCCGCGACCGGGTCGCCCGGCAGCCGCACCGGGTGGAGCGCGGCCTGCTCGGCCAGCAGCTGGCAAAACCGCGCCGGCCCGCCGCCCAGCACAATCACCGGCGCAGGCGCGCCCGCCGGCTCCGGCCCGACCGACACCACCACCGCGCCTTCCGCTTCGGGGACGAGCAGCTTGCTGTCGCTGCCGGGAAAGCCGGCGATCGGGCCGAACTCGTCGCCGCCGATCAGCACCTCGCTGTTCGCGATTCCGTGCGGGGCCGCCAGCTCGGCGAGCGCCCACCGGATCGAGTCGGCCTTGTCGGTGAGCCCGACCTCGAGGTGCTTCACGTCGCTGGTGATGCGGGCCCTGGTCAGGCCGGCCTCGCGGGCCACCCGCTCGGTCAGCTCGAACGCCTCGCGCAGGCCCCCGGTCAGCCCGGCGGAGGTGAGCCGGGCTTCGACCGCCTCGACCAGCTTCGGCAGCATCGACTTGGGCGGATCTTCCCACTCGGGGATGAGGTCGATCTTCCGGCGATTGAGCCGATCGGAGATCACCCGGATCTCCAGCCCCGTTCGCTCGATCAGCAGCTCGCGCACCTGCTGGGCGATCTCGGTGAGCAGGCGATCTTCCTCCGCGCTCGCCGTCCGCTTGAACCGCACCACCGGTGCCGAGCGCTCGTCGAACCCGAAGACCTCGGACCCGCGATTGGTCGCCAGGTGCAGCCGGCGCTTGTACGGCGCGCGGATCGCGTCCGCGAGCTGGCGGTCGAGGTGGCCCCGGTGGGTCCCGGTGATCACCACCACCCGCACCCCCGCGTGCAGCAGCCGCTCGAGGATTCCCCGCAGCCGGCTCGCGTCTTCGGCGCGGTTTGCCACCGCGGTGCCGTCCCAGTCGAACGCGATCAGGCGGAAGGGCCGGGCCAGCGCGGGCAGCGTCAAGGCAGCTCCTCGAGCCGCACCCGGGGAAGCAGCTCGGCGACCTCGGCGGAGGTGCCCAGCGCGGTGCCGGGGGTCATCGCGGTGGCGGCGCCCGCCGCAGTGCCCAGGCGCAGGCCTTCTTCGATCGAGCCGCCCCGCGCCAGCGCGACGGCGAGGCCCGCGATCATCGAGTCGCCCGAGCCGACCGTGCTGAGCCGCTGCACCACGAGGGGGTGGACGTGCCAGGTGCGGTTCTGGTCGATGCACAGCGCACCGTCCGCCCCCATCGAGATGATCACCGTGCCGATCCCCCGCCCGGCGAGCTCGCGGGCCGCCAGGCGAATCGACGCCAGGTCGGGCAGCTTGCGCTCGAGCAGCCGTTCGGCCTCGGCGACGTTCGGCTTGATCAAGTCGGGCACCGCCGCCACCGCCTCGCGCATCGAGTTGCCGTCCGAGTCGACGATCACCTTCACCCCCAGCCGCTTCGCCACCCGTACGTAGTCGGCGTACGCATTGGCCGGGATCCCCGGAGGCAGGCTGCCGGCGAGGACCAGCACCCGCCCCGCCTGGATCCAGAACCGCAGCAGCGCGTCGAGCGACTGGGCCGCGTCGGGCGGCACCGCTGGGCCAGGGGCGTAGAAGCTGGAGGCCCGTCCGTTCTCGCGCTCGACCAGGGTGGTGTTCACCCGGGTCTGCCCCGAGATGCGGACGAAGTGGTGCTGCACCCGCTCGGCGTCGAGGGCCCTGGCGACCAGGTTGCCGATCTCGCCGGCGACGAAGCCAAAGGCGATCGTCGGCCAGCCGAGCCGATGCGCCATGCGGGAGACGTTGATTCCCTTGCCGGCCGGATCGAGGTGGGTCTCCAGCACCCGGTGCACCTCGCCCGGCTCGAGCCGCTCGACCCAGGCGGTCTGATCGACGGCCGGATTCATCGTGACGGTGACGATCATGAACAACGCGTAAGGGCGCGCCCCGGGCCCGGCAACCCGATCGCCACGCAACCCCTGCGCTAGTTCACCTTCACCCGCTTGATCATCTCGACGAACCGCGGATCCTCGCGCAGCGGCGCGAACAGCGGCTCGAAGCGAAGCTGAACCAGGAACCAGCTTCCCGACGCGAACGCCTTCTCCAGCCACCCGATCGCCTCGTCCTTCTGACCCAGGTTCGCGGCGATCATCGCCAGCTGCATCGCGCCGGAAGGGTTGCGATCGAGCGACTGCTCGAGCCGGGCCTTCCAACGCAGCGCTTCCGCCGCGTCGCCGTCGATCGCGGACGTCGCTCCGAGCTCGCCCATCAACTCGAAGGATCGCTGGTCCGCCAGCTCGAACGCCTTGCGAAACTCCTCCAGCGCCTGGCGATGGTCTCCCTTCGCGCGCAGCGCCCGGCCCTTCCACATGTGGGCGATCGGAAACGTGGGATCCATCTGGATCAGCCGATCGCTCTGCTCGCTCACCGCGTCCCACTTTCCAGCCAGGCCATTGACGACCGAGCGCGCGTTGTTGGCGATCAACGAGAGCGGGTCGAGGCCTTCCGCGATGCGCGCCTCGTCGAGCGCCCGATCGAAGATGCCGCGATAGGCCAGGTGCAGCGCGTACCAGTGATGGGCAGTGACGTAGTT